>JAZDPI010000232.1:0-12558 GCA_043797775.1 Candidatus Eiseniibacteriota bacterium | reverse complement strand
GTGCGGAGGAGGTCGGACTGGTGCTGCTGCCCGGGAACGCAAAGGACGCCCTCTTTATCTGCACGTGCTGCGGCTGCTGCTGCGGCGTGCTCCGGGCCGTCAAGTTTCACCCCAGGCCCGCGAGCGTGGTTTCGAGCGCGTTCGCGGCAACTCTCAGCGTGGATTCGTGCAACGGCTGCGGCGTCTGTGCGGAACGCTGCCAGATGGAGGCAATCCGCGTGAACGACGGCAAGGCCGCACTCAATCCGGACCGCTGCATCGGCTGCGGCCTGTGTGTCAGCACATGTCCCGCCGAGTGCGTAACGCTTTTCCGCAAGCCGGAGGCTCGACAACCGTACGTGCCCAAGGACACAAAAGAGACCTACTTGAGACTCGGAAGGGCGCGCGGCAAGTTCAGCACACCGGAACTCATCGGCATGCAGGTTAGATCAAAGCTGGATCGGCTGCTGGCCCGAGGATACGAACGACCCAAGGGAGGCCCGTCATGATCAGATACGTCTGCCTCGTCGCCGCGTGTGCGCTCCTCGTGAGTGCCCTGGGCTGCTGCCCCGCAAAGCATCGCCTCGCCGGAACGTGGGAGATGGTGTTCCCGATGAAGTCTGGAGAGACGCCCATCTCTCACCCCCAGACCGTGCTCAGAGGTCTAAAGCTACTCAACGATACTCACTTCGCGTTCGGCTTCTGGACGACTGACGGCCAGATCTTCGCCGGAGGAGGCCGATACGCGCTTGACGGCAAAACGTACACGGAAACGATTGACTATCACTTCAATCCTGCGCTCGTCGGCATGATCATCCCGTTCGACTGTATCCTCCAGGACAGTCTCTGGTACCACTCCGGAGCCTTTGAGGCCGCCGGACAGCCGATGCAGGTGAACGAGGTATGGCGCCGCATCAAATGAGTGCCGGCGCCGTACGGTCCATATGTTCATACCGACCTACAACAGTCTGAGCTGCTACGTCCAGCGGCACTTCAGCACGCTCCTGCCTTTCGTAACCGCGTTCAAGGCGCGCAACATACTGCTTGCCCTGTACGAGATGCAGGCAAGGCGAACGGTGTGCCGCTCGAGGCCCTTCGTCTACAGGGTGGACCCATGCACTCTGTGCAACCTGCGATGCGCCCCCTGCGAATCTCACAAAACACGAACTAACGAGAAACGTATGATGGACCTGGCTGATTTTCGGCGTATCGCGGACAAAATTCGGCACCACACACTGCGCCTGTCGCTCTATGACATGGGAGAACCCCTTCTCAACAAGGACATCTATGCCATGATCGCCTACGCCGGCGAAAGGTGCATCAGCACGCTCGTCAGCACGAACTTCAATCTCTTCAAGAGAGAACACCTGGATGCGCTCTTCGACAGTCGCCTGACGGTACTGGAGCCCTGCCTGGACGGATTCACGCAGGAGGGATACGACAAATACCGGAAGGGCGGTGATGTTGAGGCCGTCAAGAGCGGCATAAAGATGGTCATGGAGGAGAAGCGCTGGCGCAAGGCCCGGTGGCCGGTTGTCGACGTTCAGGTCGTCGCCTTTGACCACATACGAAACGAAATGCCGTTGATCGACGGTTTCCTGAAGGGTTGCAGGGTCGACAAGGTCACTCATCGGCAGGACAACCTGGGGATTAATTCGCCGGCCACGCCTACCGCACCCGGTAGCCAGCCCAGCAGGTCCGCCTGCTTCTGGCTTTATCTCGGCATGACGATAAGACCCGACGGTAACGTCTATCCATGCTGCGGGCGAGGTTTCGACCGGTTTCCGTATGGAAACATTCTGCGACAGGACCTGTCGGAGATTTGGAACAACAAGTGCTATCAATTCTCTCGCGCTCTTTTCAGGAAGGGACCCGACCTCCGAGAGGACAAAGAGATCGAGGCAGTTCCGTGCATCACGTGCGGCGAATTCGAAAAGCGGCGGCGGGTGGTGAGAAAGTGATTAGCCAGGCAGGTCTGGGCATGGATGTGACATTCTGGTATAAGCTCGGCTTTCGCGCAACTCTCGGCGGGGGCATGATTGCGTTCGCGGTCCTGATGGGCAAGGTGGCGGGCCCCGCATACGGCGGAGTCTTTGCCACGTTCCCCGCGATGTTTATTTCCACGCTTGTGATTACGCATCGCTCGGACGGGGTCGAATTTTCCCGCGCGGTGGCCAAGGCGCTCATGGTAAGTGGGATCGTAAACGTCGCACTCTATTCGATAGCCGTGAGATACCTGTATCCGCTGGCGGGGCTGGGTTACGGGACTGCCCTCGCTCTGGTATTCTCCGCCGGGACGTGGTACCTCACACACCTTTTCATGAGGAAAAGGGTGACGTAGGCGCAACGAGAAGAGACTCAGAGTTTTCGTGCCTTGAGGACGCGCTCGATGCCCGCGAAATCCTTCGTCGTCCGCACCTCAGCGTATCCCACACCCAACGCCGCCTCGCTCGCAGATCTCGCCTGTCCCGCTCCGATCTCGAGAAGCAGCCACCCACCCGGCCTGAGAAGCGAAAGGCTCTGTTGAACGAGCAGTCTCACGTATTTGAGCCCGCCGGGGCCGCCGTCCAGCGCTTCCCTGGGTTCGAACCGACTTATCTCCGGAGAGAGACCCGCAATTTCCTCCGAGGGAACGTAGGGAGGATTGGAGACTATCATGTCCACGCCCTCGCCGAGAATCGAACGATCCATACCGAAGAAGCTGTCCACGTCTCGGCCACGCTCCGCGCCGGAGAAGCCCTCGGCGTCTCCGCGGCCGCCGCAATCGGACCCCACCACCCGACAAAGATGAAACGAGATTCGCCCGGCCACACCGTGCCTCTCGGCGTTTGCTCGGGCCAATTCCAGGGCCTTCGGGGAGACGTCTATCGCGTGGAGACGGGCACGTCTTGAGCGGACTGCGAGACTCACTGCAATGACACCGGTACCGGTGCCGACATCAACGATGAGCGGCGGGGGCGCCGTCGGTGCCGCCAGCAGTTTCTCGGCCTCGAGCACGAGAAATTCCGTCTCCGGTCTCGGAACGAACACTCCAGGCCGGACTAGAAATTCCTCGTCCAGGAATTCGACCCGGCCCGTGATGTACTGGAGCGGATAGCGCGTGGCCCTGAGTGCCAGTAGCTCCCCTGCTCTCCTCACTTCTTCTCCGTTCAGACTGCGGTCTGCCGTGGCGATCAACCTCTCCCGTGTCACGCCCGTCGCTGTCGCCAGGAGAATCTCGGCCTCGAGCCTGGCACTCTCGATGCCGGCTGAGAAGAGTGAACTCGCCGCCAATGAAAGGTACTCGGATATCAGCATACGAATCAGAAGCTCGTGCCTCGGTTTGCTTGCCCGCCGCTCCCGGACCGTGCGGCCCCATCACCCATCACGGCCCTACGACCGAGCGTCTCCTCTGGCCGACACGGCCGTCCCGGACTTGTTGCGCGAGGCTCTGAGGACATCCACCAGCTCGTCGATGTTCCCTCCCAGTATCTCGCCGAGCCTGTAGAGAGTGAGGCCTACCCTGTGGTCGGTGACTCTGCTCTGAGGAAAATTGTAGGTCCTGATCTTCGCGCTCCTGTCACCCGTCGAAACCTGGGCACGCCTGGCCCTTGCGATTTCCGCCTCCTGCTGTTCCTGCTTGATCGCAAGCAGGCGGGCGCGCAGCACCTTGAGCGCCTTCGCCTTATTCTTAAGTTGTGACCTCTCGTCCTGGCACTGTACGGTGAGGCCCGTGGGAACGTGCTTGATCCTCACGGCCGAGTCGGCGGTGTTGACGCTCTGGCCGCCCGGGCCCGAGGAACGAAACACGTCGACCTCGAGGTCCTTCGGGTCTATTTCTATCTCGACGTCTTCTGCCTCCGGCAGTATAGCCACCGTCACGGCGGACGTGTGGATCCGCCCGCTGGCCTCGGTCACAGGAACGCGCTGGACTCTGTGAACGCCGCTTTCGTATCTCAGGCGGCTGAACGCACCCTTTCCTTCAACCAGAAATGTGATTTCCTTGTAGCCGCCCACGCCCGTCGAGTTGCTGTTCATCAGTTCCACCTTCCAGCCTTTCGACTCGGCGTACTTCATGTACATTCTGGCGAGATCCGCCGCGAAAAGGGCGGCTTCTTCGCCGCCGGTACCGGCTCTTATTTCAACAATGACGTTTCTCTCGTCGTTCGGGTCTTTGGGAGTCAGAAGCTCCTTCAGATCGGCCTCGAGCACCTGGAGTTTGCACTTCAGCTCCTCGACCTCGTCTTTCGCGATGCCGACAAGCTCCTGATCCTTGGAGAGACCGATTATCTGCTCGTCTTCGGCGATGTTCTGAGCCACTGCGGCGTACACGTTCCACTTCTCTACTATCGGCTCAAGCGTCCCCCGCTCCTTCGCCACGGCCTTGAGCCTCTGCGGGTCAGACAGCACGTCTGGGTCCGCCAGCTTCTGGGTCAGCTCGTCGTACCGTGCCCTGATTCTCTGAATCTCGCCGAAGAGAATCATTAAAGCACCTCCCTCAGTGCCCTGAGTGCGACTTCCACCTGCCCCGCGGTAGGTTCGGCCGTCGTCATTCTCTGAAGCCAGAGCCCGGGTGCTATCAGGGCCGAGCCCCAGGCGCTTTTCGCGTGCTTGCCGGACAGCTTCGTGAGCTCGAACGCCACACCGGCGATGGCCGGCACCAGGAGAAAACGCACGGCCCTCTCGCCCCAATCTTCAGGCCGCCCCAACGCGATGAACACGACAAGGCTAACCACTACTACCGCAAGGAGGAAGCTCGTGCCACACCTCGCGTGAAGCGTGCTGTGCTTCATCACGTTTTCCGTCACAAGCTCTTCTCCAGCCTCAAACGCGTGTATGGTCTTATGCTCGGCTCCGTGATATTGATAAAGCTTCTTCATCTCGCCCCAGAGCCCCACCAGCCTGACGTAAAGAACGAACACCACGAGCCTGACGGCTCCGTCAATGACGTTGAACCAGAAAGCGCTCTTCACTCCTATTCTTTCCGCTACGAAAAGCGGCAGGTAGAAAAACAGCATAAACCCCAGGACGAGGGCCGCGACGACGGTCAACACCAGGCTTGCAGTCGTCAGCGTACCGCGCGACTTGCTCGTGCTAGCCTGGGCTTTCCCGGAGTGAGCCTCACCTCCCTTGGCATCGCCTCCGCTCACGTCCTTCATCGCCTCCTCGGCTGAAAAGGTGAGGGCACCGATTCCCAGAGAGAGCGTTTCAATCAGGACGACGGCGCCTCTGATGACAGGGATTCCCAGCAATTTGTTTCTCTTGGAGACCGACACAAAAGGGGTCTTCCTGACGGATATCTCGCCGTCCAGCCTCCTCACGGCAGTCGCGACGTGCGTCGGCGAGCGCATCATCACGCCTTCTATTACGGCCTGACCGCCGACTGTGATCTTCTCCGATGCCATGACCGCAGAACCCCCGTGTAGGCGCCCCCTGGAACATGCTGTCTTCAAAAAGGAAAACCGGGCGGGTCAATGCGCCAGGTTTTCAGGACACACACAATATTTCAAGACGACCGGTGCCGCGAGCCCCTTGTCACGCTTGCACACGTGCCCGCCCCCGCCGCCAATCTTACGCTTTCTCCGCCGCGGCCGACTCTCCGGCGCCACCCGACTCTGCGGCCCCGCTTGACTTCGGACTCTTGGCGTACTTCCTCCTGAACCGCTCCACCCTACCGGCGGTGTCAATCAGCTTCTGCTTGCCCGTGAAGAACGGGTGACAGCTTGAGCAGATTTCCACACGAATATCCTTCGCCGTGGAGCGCGTCTCTATTACGTTGCCGCAAACGCAGACAATCTTGGTCTCGTGATAGGCCGGGTGAATCTTCTCCTTCATCAGTCAGTCTCCCTTTCAAAGCCTCTGCTCGTCAAATCTCCTCGGGTGAACCCACCCTGCTTATTTCCGTTCGCGTCGCGCCAGAGCGCGCGGCACAAAAACGAAATCCCTCTCCGGGCCCGCAGAACCGCAAGGGATCTCGCCAAAAGTCTACAGGCTAAGTGTTCATGGACTCAAGGAATTTCTTGTTGGTCTTCGTCTGGCCCATTCTCTCCACGAGAAACTCCATGGCCTCCACCGAGTTGTGCTCGTTCAAGAATTTCCTCAGAATCCAAACCTTGTTGAGCTCGTCCGGCGGCATCAGAAGCTCCTCGTGCCGGGTCCCCGACTTGTTGATATCGAGCGCGGGGAAGGTCCGCTTGTCGCTGAGCCGCCTGTCGAGAACCAGCTCCATGTTACCCGTGCCCTTGAACTCTTCAAAAATGACCTCGTCCATGCGGCTTCCGGTTTCTATCAGCGCGGTGGCCACGATTGTCAGACTCCCACCGTCTTCGATGTTCCTCGCGGCACCAAAGAACCTCTTCGGTTTCTGGAGCGCGTTGGCATCCACGCCGCCCGAGAGGATCTTTCCGCTGTGCGGCACGACGGTGTTGTGCGCCCGCGCGAGTCTCGTGATGCTGTCGAGGAGAATCACAACGTCTCGCTTGTGCTCGACCAAACGCTTGGCCTTCTCCAGGACCATCTCGGCCACCTGGACGTGTCTCTCCGCCGGCTCATCGAAGGTCGAACTCACGACCTCGCCCTTCACCGAGCGCTCCATGTCCGTAACCTCCTCCGGGCGCTCGTCGATCAGTAGGACGATCAGGATCACTTCGGGATGATTCTCGGTGATACTGTTCCCGATTTTCTTGAGAAGGATGGTCTTGCCGGCCCTCGGAGGAGACACTATCAGACCTCTCTGTCCCTTCCCTATTGGGGCAAGGAGGTCCATGATGCGCATGGAGATGTCGTGGCTCTTCTCTTCCAGCCTTATTCGCTCGTGCGGATAGAGCGGCGTAAGGTTGTCGAACAGTATCTTCTCCTTCGCAAGCTCCGGGCTCTCGAAGTTGACGGCCTCCACGCGCAGGAGGGCGAAGTATCTCTCGCCGTCCTTGGGAGGCCTCACCTGTCCGGAGATGGTGTCGCCGGTTCTCAGGTCAAATCTCTTAATTTGTGATGGAGAAACGTAGATGTCGTCCGGCCCGGGCAGATAGTTGTAGTCGGGCGACCTCAAGAAACCGTATCCCTCTGACAGAATCTCGAGCACCCCTTCGGCAAAAATCAGGCCGTCCTTTTGGGTCTGAGCCTCCAGAATCTTGAACATCAGGTCCTGCTTGCGCATCCCGCTGGCGCCGGGGATGTTGAGCTCCTGCGCCACCTGCACAAGTTCTGGAACGGTCTTACCCTTCATTTCAGCGATACCCATAGGTCACACTCCTCACTTTCTGACCGCACACGATGGGAAGAATCACGAAGAAGCCTGCATGATGAGCCTGCGTATCTGCGCGTCTGAGAGGCCTGCTACTGAAGGATTAGCCAGCTTCGGAGGACACCGCAGAACGCTGTAAGATACTACCTAACCACCACTCTGAGGATTTCGTGAATTTGCACCAAACCCGAATCAGGTGTAAAGCAAAATTGATGCCACAAAGAGAGAACGATTGAGGACGCCGGTCTCCAAACCCGGCAGGGCGGTCGACAAATCGTTGCTGCTACATTAGACTAGCGTCTCTCTCGTGTCAAGAAGCCATTTACAAAGAACTGCCGCCCTCATCGCGTGAGCGTCGATTCCAGCTTCAGGAAATCGACTCCAGTCTCACAGTCTGCCTGCGTCCCGGACCTAGGCATCGTCTGACCAGGTATGAAAAGCCACACTAAGGTCGCGTTCTGTGTACGCTTTCCTGGGAAGAGAGGATGTTTCTGAGGGTCCGACCCACCTCTTGTATTCTAAGAGATTTCCATTTGAGACGCAAGGCCAAAAGTTGCGGACTCGTTCTTGTACCGTTCTTCCTCCAGTCGCCGACGAATTCGCCTGACCGGATCTCGTCAAGAAGCTCCTTCATAGCCCGCCCGGTATCCGTGCCTACGACCCGACTGCCCCTCGTCAACATGCCGTAAAGAGCCGGACTGCTGATCCGATCGGCAAACCCGTCGAGCCCAACCAGCCCTATCATCTCAGCCGAAGCCTTGAGCTGGGTCACGCATTCCATGTACGCCGCCTCGGGCTGATATCCCTTGTCCACGAGCGTCTCGAACGCCGTCAGAAGAAGGTATCCAATTCCCCCGCAGAGGACCGCCTGTTCGCCGAAAAGATCGACTTCGGTCTCTTCCCCGAACGTGGTTTCGAGGATACCGCCTTTCGCGCAGCCAGCCGAGCCGGCGTACGCAAGCGCCAGCCGCAGAGCCAGGCCGCTCCTGTCCTGGTGGACCGCTACGTAGGAGGGAAGCCCGGAACGCTCGAGGTAGAGCTTTCTCAGGAGGGCTCCGGCACCCAGGGGAGCCACCATGAATACGTCAATGTCACTGCGAGGCTCAACAAGGCCGTAGTGGATGCTCAGCCCGTGCGCAAAGCAGAGCGCCGCGCCACGCTTCAAGTAGGGCGCGATTCGTTCGACGAAGACTTCTCCGTGCACTTCATCCGGAATCAGCAGCGCGAGCAGCTCTGCGCTCGACGAGGCTTCCTCTATCGAGACAGAACTGAACCCGTCGGACCTGACCGAGGCAAGGGAAGGGCTTTTCTCGCGCAGGCCCACAATCACGTCCAGACCATTGTCCCTCAGGTTCAGCGCTTGGGCTCGCCCCTGATTGCCGTAGCCGATTACCGCGACCCTCTTGCCTCCCAGCAAGGACCGTTCGCAATCGGACTCTAGATAGAACCTCGCCACCTCGTCGTCCTGGCTGCTTCCCCGCGCTACTGCGTCTGCGGATTGAAGAAGACTTTGTTTTCGGGAGGTATCTTGCCGTTCACCAGGTAGAGCGCGGTCCCTTTCGTCCAATAGAACCACACTTCAACCAGGCTCCCGGCTTCCTCATAACTGTAGAGTTCCTCGGGCTTGCCGAGGTTCTGTATCACGGAACTCACGTCGGTGACGTCTCCGCCCCTTGCTTTCACGCTCTCAGCCGACACCCAGGCGTCAATGTTGTCTGCCGACATCCGCCTACCCCTATTGGGATCGAGGGCCTTCGCAAGCACGAGTTCCGTCACGGCAAGCTCCTGCTCGCCTGCCCTGGCGTATGCCCTGCCGAGCACCCTGTGAAAATCACGAATCTTTGGATACATGTTGACGGCCTTCTTCAGGTGGACAGTCGCCTCGTCCACGTCGTCCATGGCAAGGTATGCGCTCCCCATGTTGAAGACGGCATCCACGTCGGTGCTGTCTCGCTTGAGCACCTCCTTGAAGTAGGAGATTGCCTTCCCGAATTCCGGTTGGGCGTTCGCGGCGACGGTCTCCCGGGAGGCCTTCTGGAAGTAGCAGAGGGCAAGCTCGAACATGCAGCTCGTCTTCTCGGGTTGGAGCTGAAGCGCCCTGTCAAAGAACTTTATGGCGTCGTCGAAGCGTTCTTCCTTCAAGCTCTTCTTCCCGATGTCTTCGTAGATGGCTGCCAAGTTCTTCTTCGAGGCCTCGTCCGTGGGTTGAACCGTCGCAGCCTTCTCAAACACGGCAAGGGCTCTCTCGTGCTCGCCCGTCTGAGTGAGGGCGAACCCGAGATTGCTGTAAGCGCGAGGATCAGAAGGATCAACGTCTATTGCCATCTCAAATTCCTTGGCCGCGTCCGGAAAATTCTTGTCCTCCTGCGACAGCCGAACGCCCTCGTTGAAATGCTCGACCCAGTAATGCTTCCTGTTGGCGTCCACGTCTTTCTTGAGCTTCGGGTCAAGCTCCAGCGCTTTGTCAAACTCCGCGCCGGCCTTCTTGGTCTCGTCAAGTTCCGCGTACGCCATGGCAAGCTTGAGGTGTGCGAGACCGTTCGTGGGTTCCTGCTGAACCGCCGTCTCGAGCTCTTTCATGGCCTTATCGAAATTCTTCTGACTGAGATAGAGTATCCCTCCGGCAAGGTGAGGGTTCTTTGCGCAGCCGCTCAGAGTCAGGGCTCCGAGGACTACCACAACCAGAAGACCACAAAGGACCGATCTCATTTTTCCTCCTTCTGCGTAAAGTAGCTGTGACACTTGCTCGACGTCAGGGACCACCACCCGGGCCCACCGCTCAGCCACCTTTGAGCTTAGCACTTCCTGAAGCTACAAGCACTGCTCACCTCCACCACTTTCGCGTTCCACCGTGCACCGTCGTGAGAGCGCCACAGAGGCGCTCCGCCCGAACGCGTTTCTACAACATCTTGTTGCCGTTGATGATGAGTTCAAACAGACACGAAAGAAAGCTCGCGGCCTTCCGAGAAGCTATCATACGGGACAGGAAAATCTCAAAATACTCCATGACCTGAGAAATCGATGTGTCGATAGTGACTTCCAGAGAGATGAGCTTCTTCTTCTCGACTACTCTCAGGAAGGAGTTCGTCGCAGCATAGTTGACTCTGTCGTGAATGTCGAGCTGTATCATCCCGGTGCTGCGCACGCGACTCCTGTGCACGTCGCTCTTGTCGGCGAGGATGATGGCCGCACTTATGTCGCTCACGGGCTCGCCCTGTTCTTCGTGGTGGTTGCCGATGGCGGCTATCACCTCGGCGACCTCATCCACGTCCATTCCCATTTCTCTGAGAACGTCCGCCGCGATAATTGCTCCGGACTGAGCGTGGAAGTCGCGATTGATGACGTTTCCGATGTCGTGCAAGTAGCCGGCGATGCACGCAAGTTCCGACACCCGCTCGGGTCGCCCCAGTCTCTTGAGAATGTTGGAGGATATGTTGGAAACGAGACTGGCGTGCCGCTCACCGTGTTCCGTGTAGCCAATCACGCCAAGTTGCCGATCCGCCTTCTCTATGAAGGCTCTGACCGTCGGGTAATCTCGTACCTGTTCAAGAGTCATCAAGACCGCTTAACACCACCCATGAAGGCACATTGCGCCGGGGGACAAGCCCCGAAAGAGTGATTGGGGAACCGGGGCGAAATTTGACAATCAACGCTACACCCTGGAAGGGCGGGTGTCAAGACCGGTTCAAGCGAAAGAAACGCCGCTCCCCAGGAACCAATTCTACACACGACTCTCGACGCTACGTTGTCGTAACAGGACGGGTTAGCGGCAGCGAAACGCCCCGGCGACGGTCGGCCCTAACCTCCCACCGGGTCAACGTCCACGCTGACTTTGACTCCGGAGATTTCGTGCCGTCCCCCCAAATGCATGATGACATTTCTCGCAGCCGCTACTACGTCCGCTCTCGCCGATCCCCGCAGATTCATCCGCCAGCAGAAGTCCCCCCTCACCTTGGGAGGAAAGCCGGGTGAAGGCCCCTGCACCTCGACGGCCCCGCGGGATTTCTCCTCCACGGACGCCGCGAAAGCTCCGAGGCTTCCCGACACCTCCAGCACCCGGTCCTCTCTCTTTCCGGAAACGTGAAAGGCTATCATCGTTGTGAACGGCGGGTAGCCCAACTCCTCCCGCTGTGCCAGTTCCTTCTCATAGAAGAAATCCGGCTCACCGCGCACGAACGCCTGGACACTGTGATGCTCCGGATTGAGAGTCTGGATCAGAAGGCGCCTGCCTGGCCCGGTGGAGCCGTCGGTGTCCCGGACCAGTGACAAGAGCTCTGAGAGAAGCTGAAACGCCCTCTCTCCCGAGCGAAAGTCAGGGAGATTGAGCTGGCTCTCTGCATGGAGTGCGCCAACGAGAGCTACGGAGTTCAGATCGAGTCCCTTCATCACCATCGATGTGCCAATGAATATGTCTACTTCCCCGGGGACGAATCGCTCGGCCGCGGATAGGGCGTCTTCCCGAAGCGCAATCTCGCGGGGAAGATCGGGCCCGGGAGCTGCATCCTTCGTTGCGCGCACTGAATCCAGGTCCACTCGAGCCACTCGTGCATCCGGAAAAAGCCTCTTCAATCCCGACTGCATTCTTTCGATTCCTACTCCGCCAAAGCGGAACTGGACTCCGCCGCACTTCCGGCACGAACCCGGCGCCGGAGCACGGTGTCCACAGCGGTGGCACAGAAGCGCTTTTTGCTCCGAGTGAAACGTGAACGGAAGCTCGCACGAGGGGCACGTCTCCACGAAGCCGCAATCGCGGCATCGTATGAAGCTCGAGAAGCCTCGCCTGTTGAGAAAAAGCAGAGCTCTCTTGCCTGACTTAAGCGTATCGCTCAGGGCGGAAACGAGCTCGCTGGAGAACTCCTCGTCCGACGGGATCAGTTCTTCCCTCTTGCGCATGTCAACTATCGTGACCCGAGGACTCGACGAGGGGGCGGGGGCGTCTCCTTCCGGCGGGGACTCCCCTATGACCCGATACTCCCCGCGTCTGGAGGCGAGATAGCTTTCGAGAGAGGGGGTGGAGGACGCGAGCACCACCGGGATCCGAGATAAGGCTCCCCTCATCAACGCCACCTGTCTCCCGTTGTAGCGAGGAGTCTCTTCCTGCTTGAAAGGTTCTGCGTGTTCATCTTCCACGACAATAAGACGGAGGTTTGGAACAGGCAGAAAGACCGCAGAACGCGTTCCGACGACCACGCCGTATATACCGGAACGACACTCCTCCCAGATTCGTTTTCGCTCGGAGAGCTTGAGCTTACTGTGGAAGAGCGCCATTCGCCACCCGCACCTCTCCCGGAGAAGGCGGATCAACCGAAGAGAGGTCGCGATCTCGGGCACAAGAAGGAGGATTGCCCCTCCCGGCC
>JAZDPI010000150.1:0-9395 GCA_043797775.1 Candidatus Eiseniibacteriota bacterium | reverse complement strand
GCTCAAGAAGCAAGGACGAACTGGCCTCGCAGCTAGACCGCAAGGGAATGCTGCGTCAGTTTTGAAAGATCGCCCTTAGCAACTTGAGCTGTCCATCACCTCGCTTGGCCTACAAGACTTTCGACGTTCTCGTCTCGCTGTACGACTGCGCCTCAGCGCCTCTGGCAACTTCCTTGGAAGGCATCAGCGTCACCTGGCCGCGGCCGTTGCGAGACGGAGTGAAGTTTTTTAAGAGACAACCACCCACGTACAGAACCGTGACACACAGAATCCTCAAATCGAGCCAGACGCTCCGGTTCTCAATGTAGAACGCGTCGCAGGCAAGCATCTCTCTGAGGAAGGGAGGCACGGCTCCCTTTTCTCTATTGGTGATCTGCCAGAGACCGGTCACGCCCGGTCTCACGCGGCAGCGATTTCGCACCAGATAGTTGAGCTCTTCCTGACAGTAGAGCTCCTCGGGTATCAGGGGACGCGGTCCGACGAGGCCCATGTCTCCCTTGACCACGTTGAAGAGCTGGGGGAGCTCATCAAGCCCCGGCCCCCTCAAAAATCTCCCTACCCTCGAGGCCTCCTTCTGTCGCGGTCTTTCGGCGGGAAGGAAACCCCGGCAGCTGTCAGGCATGCTGCGGAATTTGTAGATTATGAACCTTCGCTCGCCCTGCCCCACTCTTTCCTGCTTGAACATGACAGAGCCGCGCGTGCCCAGTTTCGTCGCCAGCGCGATGAATAGCAGGAGCGGAGAGGAAAGGGCCAGAAAAACCGACGCGACCGCAACGTCGATCATTCGCCTCAAGGCTTCCGAACGATCAAACAATTTACCCACCTAGCCTACTCAAAGTAACCACAAGCAAGGTGCGCTGGCGGCCGGCGAGTGGATAAAACACGGCAGCCCGCGATTTCCGATGGCTGACCGTGACCCTTCTGCATCAACCCCCGGCTTGGCTGTGACCTGTCCTGCTAGTTGGTGGAAACAGGCTGCTACCCGTCCTACAGGGTTGCAGGTGACTCGCCCAGAGCTTTGCTCACAGCCTCAACCTACAAGCAGTATAGCACCTTCACACCCCGAAGTCAATCCATTTTTGGGCTCGCGCAAGGCCGGGGGCGCCGTAAGAGCTTATTCGAAAGCCTGGTGGGAGGGCCGGAGGGTGCAAGCGGGAAGCCCTCTTTCGCCGCTACGAAGTCTGGAGAAACTTGAGGCCGGCAACCATGAGAATGACGAGAATGAACAACACCAGCCAGGCGACCAGGGGCAGAAGTACCGTCACGACTGCCTTCCAGGTCGGGGTCTCGTGGGCCTCTCTCAACCCAACTACCAGAATCACGACGTACCATATGCTGCCCACGACCGTCCCCAGAAACGGCACTGCGTTCCACAGGCCCGTGCCCTGCGTGTAGCAGAGCGTCCTGAACGTTCCCTGATATCCGTGACGTGCACCGCCGAGGACAAAAAGGATTGCGTGAAGGATGCCGGCAAGGACGAACATCAGAATAGTCACAACTATGGGACTCAGCACGGCGGTCACCGCATATATGGCGGGCGTCAATTGGGCGATCTGCTCCGAAGTGTAGCCGGAGTCGAGGAACGGGCTTCTCAGAGGCGTGAGCACAAGCTCCCACACTATTGAGATTATCATGGAGAAACTGCCGAAGATAATGGCGTAAATGAGCGGGTCCACGTATCCGCCGCCAGGGCGCATTTGCCTGAAGAAGCCCTCCGGATTGAACAGGGAGCCTCGCACCGTGTCGAGAAGACCTCGAAACACGCCGTGCTCATCCCGTCGTTCCCACGCAGGTCCCGTTCTTTCCACGAGAGGCCCCGCCGCCGAAGCGGCATCTTGAAACGAATCGCCCATCGGTTTCTCCTACTGTCGAATTGTAAGAACCGGCAAGGGCACCACACCCGGCCAGGCTGCGAGAACCGGACGTGAGACGCTCCGCTATGCCGTTGTGAAAGCTGCAACGCTATGCTAGATTGAAATCGCGCAATCCAACCATGCTTGCACAAGCGCAACTCGCTTTCAAGTACAAAGTTGGCGCCAAGATCTCGCTTTATCGGCCTCCAGGCGCTTGCCTGGCCCGGCGCCAGGCGTGATTGCTTCCTCGGCGCGGCGCCAGGCCGCAAGTGTGACACTACCGGTTGCAAACGTATGATGGATCCAGGGGCGGCAAGGCTGCCGGTTCTTCTCTACCACAAAGTCGACAGGCGTTTCGAGTTCGGCGGAACGTGGGTCACTCCGACCCAATTCGAGGGTCACGTCAGAACTCTTCTGGAGAGGGGCTACCGTTTCTGCGCGCTCGAAGAGCTGGTTTCGCCCGACGACCGGGCCCGTCCGGGGGACAGGCGGGTAGCCATAGCTTTCGATGACGGTTACAGGGCACTGGAGGACTTCGCATTCCCGGTGCTCAGAGAATACGGAGTTCCTGCCTCTGTGTTTGTGGTGACCGGTTTCATAGGCAAGGACAACCTCTGGGACGTCAATGTCGGCTGGCGCAGGTTCGACCACATGGGGTGGCGGGAGATGGAGGCTGCGCTCGCGCACGGCGTCAGATTCCACTCACACACTCACACGCATCGCGATTTGACGCGGTTGAACGAGGCCGAAGCGAGACGGGAGCTCACGCTGTCGCGAGATCTCCTGGAAAGACGACTCTCCCAGAAGGTCAGATATGTTTCCTACCCGTTTGGCATCTATGATGCTAATGTAGCCAGGTGGGCCGAGGAGTCCGGCTACGAGGCCGGATTCACCCTGTTCGGAAGGGCGGGACAGAACGTGAAACCGCTCTACCGCATAGAACGGTCCGCGGTGTACAGAATCGACACGCGCGGGTCGGTCGTGAGGAAGCTCGAGGGCGGCCCGCTGGCCCGTGTCGAGCGAATCAGGGACCGAGTCATCAACCGGTGCGCCGGGGGAACACCTGTTGCCAAGCGAATACTCGGACGCAAGGCAAGGGGACGTTTCGCAGAGTCGGAGAAATCGTGAGGAGACTGGAACCATGAGGGATTCTCTTGAGCGTGTTTTCGTACCTGACGGCCACCCCGGCGCTGCCCGTCTTGTCATGGCTGCGGCGCTTGTTCTGGCCCTCCTGTTGTCTCTGGCGAGCTGGCTCGGCGGGGCGGACGATGCCGCCCCCCCCTCGTCCCCGGCTGCGGACTCCTCTGCGGGCGTTCCAGCCGTCCCCGTAAACAGACCTTTCGACGCCGGTGAGTGGTTCCATTTCTCCATACAGTACGGAGTCATAAGAGCAGGCGACGCACTGATGCAGGTGGAGGAGACGACCGAAATCGACGGCCGCAAGTGCTATCACATGGTGTCCAAGGCGGAGTCGAACAATTTCTTTTCCGCCTTCTACAAGGTGCGGGACAGGGTGGACTCGTTTCTGGACAGAGAGGCTCTCGTGAGCAGGCGTTTCATCAAGAAGACACACGAGGGCAAGCACAGGGCCAACGTGCGCGTTGATCTTGATCACTCATCGGGAAAGGCCACTTACTCCGACGGCAGTGTCGTGGAATTCCCCTCCGGCTCACAGGACATACTCTCGGCATTCTATTTCGTGAGGATGCTCGACCTCAAAGTGGGACAGAGCGTCTTTGTCCCCTGCCACGCGGACAAGAAGAACTACCCGCTCGAGGTGAAGGTACACAGAAGCGAGACCGTTTCGACTCCGGCCGGCAAGTTTGACTGCATAGTCGTCGAACCGATTCTCAAGTCCTCCGGCATCTTCAGGCAGAAGGGGCGTCTCACAATCTGGCTCACGGACGACGAGTACAAGATACCCGTGCTCATGAAAAGTAAAGTCGCAGTCGGCTCCATCTCCGCCATTCTCACAAGCATGAAGATATCCGCACGCGGAGGAAAGTATGTCAGGGACTAGGAAGACGAATTCACCGGGCGGAGGGCGGAGGGCGCGAGCCCGGGGAACCGCACCCAGACGGGACGCGCAGGCACGGGGCGGTAGCGGCTCGGCGAAACGCAGGGGCGGCCGGCCGGCAGGACACCTCAAGAAGGGTGCCCGACTCCGGACGATCCCAATGGCGAGGAGAGCCAGCAAGGTCACGGTCGATGCGTTCTCCCCTCCTTTCTCCCCTTCTCTCAAGTGCGGTGACGTGCAGAAGCTCCTCCCGGACATCCTGGCGGGCAGAGACTTCAGAATTCTCGTCGAGTCAATAGTGAGCGCCAGGCGACGGAGAAAACACGTTGTGTTCATGATCGGCGGACACGTCATAAAAACGGGCGTTTCCCCCCTTCTCATTCAGCTCATAGAGGCGGACGCCATCACCGGGCTTGCGATGAACGGTTCGGCCGCCATTCACGACGTCGAAATCGCCACGTGGGGAAGAACCTCCGAATCAGTGGAAGACGCGTTGCAGCAGGGGGTGTTCGGGATGACCGAGGAGACCTCTCGTTTTGTGAACGAGGTCGTGGCTGCGGCGTTCCGAAAATCATACGGGATGGGTCACGCACTCGGCGAGGGTCTTCACCGGGCGAAGGCACGGTTCGCAGACAAGAGCCTTTGCGTCGCGTGTTACAGAAACAGGGTTCCGCTCACCGTCCACGTGGCCATAGGGACCGACGTCGTCCACCAGCACCCCGAGGCGTCCGGTCAGGCGATAGGTGAGACCAGCATGCGCGACTTTCGGCAGTTCATATCTCTGATGGAGGACATACGGGGCGGCGTCGTGGTCAACGTGGGCTCGGCCGTGATTCTGCCCGAGGTGTTCCTCAAGGCCATAGCCGTCGTCAGGAACCGGGGCGTGACTTTCTGGCCTTTCACGACCGCGAACCTGGATGCAATCCAGCACTACAGACCCGTGAAGAACGTCGTCGAGAGACCCACCGCCGTGGGCAGGGGTTCCGTGGGGCTCAAGATAACGGGACATCACGAGATTCTTATCCCGCTTCTCGCCGCGTCGGTACTCTACAGGTTACAGAAATAGCGCAGGCGGGGTCCGCGCAGGCTTCACCCTTCTACCCATCAACCGCTCCTTCAACACAAGCCAGACGAAGACGACGCTCTGCGCGTTCCGCCGCCAGAGCCGCCTGGGCTCGTGGATGAGCCTGTAGAGCCATGCGGCGCCGACTCTGTGCATCCAATTCGGCGGATGCTTCGAGGTTCCGACGATGAAGTCGAGCGTGGCACCAACGCCGATGCAAACCGGGACTCCAAGCTTCTCCAGATTCCTGGAAATCCACTTTTCCTGCTTGGGGGTGCCGAGGGCAACAAAGACGATTTCGGGCGAGACTTCTTTCACTTTCTGTATCGCCCGAAGCGTCTCGCCTTCGTCCTGAAGCACGTTGTACGCAGGCGAATACGTGCCGGCCACTTTGAGGGCCGGGTATCTGCTTTTCAAGATAGAGGCGGCTTTGTCGGCAACGCCCGGGCCGGCGCCGAGAAAGAACACCGAATACCCCTTCTCCGCTGCCATCTTGCAGCCCAGGGGCACGAGATGCTCCGACCCGGTCACCCTCGCCACGAGCCTCACTCCAAACACTCTCGCGCCGAAAACGACGGAGATGCCGTCGGCAGTAACGAGGGCCGAAGTCTGAAGCGCCTTCAGCAGTTCCGGGTCACTCTGAGCCTTCACCATCTTCGCGGCGTTGGCGACGATTATCTTGCGAGGTTCTCTAGCGCGGACAAAACCGTCGATGGCCTCGATGGCCTGCCGAACCGTGATGTTGTGGATTGTTACTCCCAGGAAGGAGACGGAGTCTCTCACTTGCGGTCCCTTGCTGGAGGACTTTCCAGAGTGCGTTCATGCGTGGCAAATCCCGCATAACATAGGCCACAGGCTGAGGAGAGTCAAGCGGTCAAATCAATCCGATGCGGGTCCGAACAGGTCGTTGCCGGAACAGGCACGGTGCTGGTTACCGTCAACGCATGCGCCTCGCGCGGGGAGCGCAGCACTTCCACCGCAACGCGGTCAGCCCAAAACAGCTATCTTTACCTGCTTCCTGCCCTCTTGAGCAGTTCGACGATTTCCCTGTGCCCCTTTTCCTTTGCAGCCTTCTCAGCCGTCAGGTTTTGTCTGTTTCTGCTTTTCACGTCCGCACCGTGAGCCAGCAACGCCTCAACAATCACCAAGTGCCCTGCCCCCGCTGCGTAGATGAGGGCGGTGTTCCCCCACTCGCTCTGTAGGTTGACGCTGGCCTCATGAGCCAACAGCAAGTTGACAGTTTCTGAGTAGCCAACGTCAGCCGCCATCATCAGAGCCGTCTTGCCGTTTCCGTCTTGCACATTCACACTGGCACCGTGAGTTAGCAACACCCCACCGACTTCCTTGTGTCCGTTGTCAGCCGCAACCATCAAGGCTGTGGTGCCCTCTGGCCAGTAAGGGCGACTGCCGTAAGGCGACGCAACCCTGGTTCGGGAGTTCGGATCGGCCCCGTGAGCCAACAACGCGTTCACGATCTCGGCATTTCCGCTGAATGTCGCCTTCATCAAGGCGGTAACGCCGAGCGTATCACTGACATTGGTGCCGGCGCCTCGTTCGATCAGCGCCTCGACGGCTGCAGCGTGCCCCCGGCTTGCCTCAAACAGCAGAGCCGTCCAACCCGCTCTGTCCCGAGCATTGACATCAACGCCGGCGGCAAGCAATTCGCTGACTACGGTTATGTGACGCCGCTCGACTTCGCCAGCCGCGAGGCTTGTGCCCTCCTTGTCAACAATGCCGGCCTTCAGGTGCATGGCCAGGAATTTCTCCGCGGCTGTCTCACGCACCCGTGAAACTGCCATCAGTGCATTCTCGCCGTCAACGTCCGCCAATTGGGGGTCGGCACCCGCTGAAAGCAGGGTCCTAACTGCGTCGATATTGCGGCTCCCAGATGCGCACATGAGTGCAGTTCTACCGGCCAGCCCCTGCGCATCGACGTCAGCACCACGCGCAAGCAGGGTCTCCATCACAGCCACATTACCCACGCGGGAGGCTATCATGAGCGCGGAGACCCCGGCTGCCTGCTTGTTCACCTCTGCACCTGCGTCTACCAGCTCCCTTACGACCGCATCCTCTCCGGCCCAAGCAGCTGCAATCAACGGTGTGTAGCGCATCGCAGTCTCGGCGTTCACATCAGCCCCTGCTTTGATGAGCGATGTGACGAGCCGCGCGTGGCCGCCCGCCGCAGCTGCCGGGAGAGCGTTCAGGTCGCTCTTCGTGTCCAAACCAGACGCCATCAACATCTCGACGATTTCCACATGCCCCGCACACAAGGCCTCAAACAGTGCCGTGTTGCATGTGGGCAATGCCCCCTTCGCACGCGGATCGGCGCCTGCATCGAGAAGCAGCCTCACCGCAGGGGCATGTCCACCCCTCGCCACAAGCATCAGGGAGGTATTGCCACCGGCGTCAGTGGCATTGGGGTCTGCACCAGCGTCCACCAGCATCCGCATCACATGAACGTGCCCGCTGTTGGCCGCCAGCATCAGGGCCGTCCTCCCTCCGCTTGCCGCATATGAAGTACCCACACCCACGGTCCCGAAGACCTGAACCTCTTCTTCCTCCCTTGCGTTGGGATCAGCACTTGCTTTCAAGAGCCTGGCAACCGAGACGGAATCAGTCGCCTTCACAGCCGCCAACAGCTCTGCGTCGAGATCAACTGTGTCGGTCGCCGTTCCTGTCGCCGGCAACAGCCACGCAGCGCAGAAATAGATGACCACAAGGAAGCACAAGAACTTCGAGGAGGATACGAGTCCCATGGATCTGCTCCTTTCTCAGTCCCCTCGCGGCCGACACGAACAGTATACCCGTGGCTCGACATGGTCAAGCCCGCGCTAGTGTCCCGTCTCAGAAATAGCTTTCCTGCCTCTGGAAGCGTCACCCCATGGAATGCGCTGTGTTTACAGTGGTTAGCTGTGAGGAATTGGTGAATGTATTTCCGAGACACGACACTAGCTTGCCGCACACTTAGAACCGCGGAAACGGCGAGTACCTGTAGGCCCTCACCGTTGGACCGGTCGTCGTTCCCTCGACCATCGTCTGAAGCCCATCAAACAAATCATCGTGTTCCCCCTGAGGGAAGAGCACCGGGTTGCTCACGAATGTCCGGCTAAGGACGACAAGCGAGTTGCGCACTGGGCTCAGTGAGGCTCCTCGCGGCGGCAAGACGGGCCGGAAGCGGCGGGAAAAGGCGCGGTTTGTGGCGTGAATTCAGGGGCCCTAGTCAGATGTGTACCCGGCGGGAGATCGTCGGCGAAGTGCCACTGTACGTGGCCTTCTTCAGCAGCAGAATCCATTCTAGAGGGGAAGCAGAGGTGTGAACGGCATTCTCACCACTTTCCCTGCGTGCGCCGCTCTTAAACTCGTGCATTCCGGGCTGGAGACCAGCTTCTGCGATGGCTTTGTTCACGACCGGCGTCAGATCGCTCTGCGAACAAACCCACGCGCCGAGGATGAACCCGGCGCGATCATGTATGCTCTCGTCAAAATAGAAGAATCCCATTCCTCAACCACCGATTACAAGCCTAACAAGATGCGCGCCGCCTGCGGGCATGGTTGGCCTCTCTGTCGTTCTGCAGTTCCGTGAACAGGCATCGGATTTCGTCAGGAATTGGGGGCTTCGCGCGCTCGAATCCTGATTCCTCTCACGGAGAGCTCTTCTGTTGCTTATCCTGCTTCTTCTTTGCCTTTTGCTCCTGTTTACTTACCTTCTGTTTCTGACTCTTGTTCTTGTCCTTTTTCCCGCCTTTGTCTCCCATCGTGTGACTCCTTTCCGTTTGCTACTTACCGTTTCGCCGTGAGGGGTGTAGCCGCACGGCCGATTCTGGCACTGGCTATCTTCATGGCGCTGAAGGCCAACCATGTATTATACAGAACTGTGCAAAATCTTACACTGACAGAACCTTGAAGTATATCAGAGTTTCGTTCTCAAAACGCCTCGTCTTAACCGCCTCGTTTACTAGGGATTGGAGCAGGCTTCGCTCGCTGTATGTCCAGATACGATGCGGCGTCTCTTCCAGACAATTAGCTCAACCTAGCGGCCACGAGACTTCGGCCCGTCTGTCAGCGCCACGATTGTGAACAGCATTCCCACCACCGTGCACCGCGTTCACAGCCCACGCAGAGAGTGCTCAACTAACAGCCAGCGAGCTCTCGCCAGTCGTCGGCTGCTCGACCACCGGCTGAGGCCGAACCCTATTTCTTGACAGAGGGAGGCCTTGTAGGGGCTAGGTGACTCTAACATGCCTAGTTGCTGATCTGCGTCTCAGAATCATTAGAGTACCCAAGAGTGAGAGAATCACTACTGCCAGCAGCAAGCCAACTGTTGACAAAGATGGAACCGCGTGAGCTGGGGCCAGTTCTCCAGCGAGGTACACGCGGCCACTCCAGCTCTGAACGTCGCCCGATGGACAACAACCGACCCCCACGGCACACACGGGATTCTGCAAGGACACAGTGGCCGAAT
>JAZDPI010000143.1:0-13787 GCA_043797775.1 Candidatus Eiseniibacteriota bacterium | reverse complement strand
GCAGTCTCGAGCCTTGGAGATCGCGCTCAGACACGCGGGGATTCGCTATCAGATAGTGGGCTCGACGTCGTTCTACGAAAAAAGGGAGGTCAAAGACATTCTGGCCTACCTCAGGCTCTGTGCCAACCCTCGAGACGAAGCGAGCCTCAGAAGGATACTCAACGTCCCTCCCAGGCGGATCGGCCCCTCCGCCGTCGCGGCACTGGAGGAGCTGGCCTCGAAGAGGGGAGTGTCGATCTTCGAAGCCCTCAGAATCTTCGAGCGAGAAGGGGAGGCAGCCGATTCCACCAGGCGCGGGATCAAGCAGTTGCTTTCGGTGATTGACGAGTTCTCCCTGCGCCAGAATGAGGTGGTCGAGAACATCATCGGCGGCATCGTGGAACGAGTCTGCTACATTGACTATCTGAGGAAGGAAGCGATGGGTGTCGAGGAGAGAATGGAGAACCTGGATGAGCTCCTGGCATCGGCGAGAGGGTTCTCGGAGAATTGGGTGGACCCCGGGGATTGCCCGGAAGCGGGCGAGGAGGCGGATTCAGGGTTCTCCGCGCAGAGCGTGCCCCCGCTGAATGCTTTTCTCAACGACGTATCTCTCGTTGCTCAAATAGACGCATGGCAGCCGGACGAGGAGACGGTGACGTTGATGACGGCACACAATGCCAAGGGCCTGGAGTTCACGTGCGTCATAATCACGGGACTCGAGGACGGCCTTTTCCCGCACGCGGCCTCGATGGACAGCGAGGAAGAGCTGGAGGAGGAGAGGAGACTGTTCTACGTCGCACTGACCAGGGCGAAACAGAGGGTCATACTGACCGCCGCCGGGCAGAGGAGACGTTTTGATTTTCGGGGCGAGCTGGGCCTCTCTCGCTTCGTCAGGGAGATCCCTGAGAGACTCGTGGAAATGGGGCGGGTCCGGGACGGGCGCAGAGTGGAGACCAGAGTCGAGACCATGGTGGGAAAGGAAGTGTTGCATCGGGAATTCGGGAGGGGAAGGATCGTTGCCCAGGAGGGGAGCGGAGACAAGGCGAAACTGACGGTGGAGTTCGGCGGCGCAGTGCGGCGGAAGGTGTTCGCTCGATACGCGGAAGTGCTGGAGAACTAGAATGACGATTTCGAAGGCGATTGTCGAACACGTGGCCCGCCTCTGCAGGCTCTCCGTTCGGCCCGGGGAGGTCGAGAGATTTCAGAAGGAACTGGGCAGGATAATCGAGTACGTGGACAAGCTCAGCGAGGTGGACACTAGCCTCGTGGAACCGTCGTCCCACGGTCTTGAAGGAACGACACCTCTCAGAGAGGACGTGCGCGGCCCGGGGTCGCTCTCGAGGGAGGATGTGCTGCAGGCCGCCCCGGCGAGCGACAGAGGCCACTTCAAGGTGCCCCGTGTTCTGTGAGGTCCTGGCAGATGGAATATTGTGAGTTGAGCCTCGCCGAAATGGGACGGAAGCTTGACGCAGGCGACGTTGCGCCGATGGAGCTCCTGGAGCGTCACTTGGAGAGGATACGGAGGTTGAACGGAACGTTCAACGCCTACGTGTCGTTGAACGAGGCGGCGTGCAGAGAGCTCCTGGAAAGGCGCGCCGGTCGGGGCGCGCGCCGGTCGAACCCGCTCGCGTGGATTCCGGTGGCAGTGAAGGACAACATCTGCACGGCCGGCCTGCGGACGACCTGCGGCTCGCGCATGCTCGAGAGGTACGTCCCGCCCTACGACGCAACGGTCGTGGAAAGACTGCGGGATCGGGATTGCCTGATACTGGGGAAGACGAACCTGGATGAGTTCGGGATGGGCTCGTCCAACGAGACTTCCTTCTTCGGGCCGTGCAGGAATCCTTGGGACGCCGGGTGTGTATCGGGGGGTTCCAGCGGCGGTTCTGCCGTTGCCGTTGCCGCCGGGATGGCTGCGGCCGCCCTGGGCACGGACACGGGCGGCTCCGTGAGGCAGCCGGCTTCCTTATGCGGGATTGTCGGCTACAAACCGACGTACGGGCTTGTGTCGCGACGTGGGCTGGTCGCTTATGCCTCCTCTTTGGATCAGATCGGCGTTCTCGGGCGCGCCGTGGAAGACGTCGCGCTTGTCACGGAATGCATCTCCGGGTGGGACCCTCTTGATTCGACCAGCGTGGCCAGAGAGGCCGTCAAGGTCGACGCGGGGGAAGCGCCCGGGAGCCTGAGAGTCGGGGTCCCGTGGACGTGGCTGTCGAAAGGCGTGCACGCCGACGTCGTGGAGACCCTGCGCCGCGCGATCGCGAAGCTGGGGCGTGCGGGGTGGGTGTTTGAGGAGATCGAAATGCCGCACGCGTCGTTTTCCATCGCGGCGTATTACGTCGTGGCCACTGCCGAGGCGTCGTCGAATCTCGCTCGGTACGACGGTGTTCGTTACGGGTTCAGAGAGGACGCCGAGGACGTGCACACGATGTACTGTGCGACTAGAAGCGCGGGCTTTGGAGACGAGGTGAAGAGGCGGATAATGCTGGGAACGTTCACGCTCAGCGCCGGCTACCATGACGCATACTACCTGAAGGCACAGAAGGTAAGGACTCTCATCAGGCAGGACTATCTGAACGCGCTTGGGAGAGTGGATTTCATACTTGTGCCGACGTCGCCTTCGCCCGCGTTTCGGCTCGGGGAGAAGACGGACGACCCGTTGCAGATGTATCTGTCCGACGTGTTCACCGTGGGCGTGAATCTGGCCGGGCTCCCGGCGATCTCGCTCCCCGCCGGTTTCTCCGAGGACGGCCTCCCGGTCGGACTACAGTTGATAGGGGCAGCTTTCGAAGACGAGAGGCTCCTGAGGGCAGGTCGAGCGTGGGAACAGGCGATGGAAGTGCCGAGATCCTGCCCGACGGCCGTGAAGAAAGCTCTTGCGACATGAACCTCGAGGCAATAGTCGGTTTAGAAATACACGCTCAGCTTCTCACGAACACAAAGATGTTCTGCTCCTGCAGCACCGAATTCGGAGCCGCACCGAACACGCAGGTCTGTCCGGTGTGCCTGGGGCTCCCGGGCGCACTGCCCGTCGTCAACCGCAGGGCGGTCGAGATCGTGATCGGAGTCGGCCTGGCGGCCCGTTCCGCCGTGGGCGGTCGGAGTGTATTCGCCAGGAAAAACTACTTCTACCCCGACCTTCCGAAGAACTACCAGATCTCGCAGTACGACGCTCCTCTGTGCCGGGGCGGGAGGGTGAGATTTCTGATGGACGGACAGATTCGCACGGTCGAATTGGCCAGGATTCACCTGGAGGAGGATGCGGGGAAGAGTCTTCATCTGGGAACGGGGGACGAAGGCGCCACGCTTGTGGATTTCAACCGGTGCGGCGTGCCGCTTATCGAGATCGTCACACAGCCAGCTGCGCTGAGTCCCTCGGAAGCACATTCGTTTCTCGCGTCGCTCAAGCTCGCGCTGGATTATCTCGGCGCGAGCAGCGGACGTATGGAGGAGGGTAGTCTCCGGTGCGACGTGAACGTCTCGGTTCGGCAGAGGGGCGAGAGCCGTCTGGGGAAGAAGACGGAGATAAAGAATCTCAATTCGTTCAAGAACGTTGAGCGAGCGCTCGAGTATGAGATCGCACGACACACCGACGAGCTGATTCACAACAGGACGCCGGGCGGCGAGACCCTCCTCTGGGACGCGGCCTGCGAGAAGGCGGTCGTGATGCGCGGCAAGGAAGAAGCCCGGGACTACCGCTATTTCCCCGAGCCCGATCTGTTGGCTCTCGACGTCGGCCCGGAATGGGTTGAGTCTCTCGGGGCGGGGCTCCCCGAGCTACCCCTGGACAAGCAGATCAGGTTCGTGAGAGACTACGGGCTTCCCGCATACGACGCTGAGGTCCTCTGCTCCGGCAGAGACCTGGCGGCGTACTTCGAGGAGGTGGTCGGGCTCGTCGTCGACGCCAAGCTGACGTCCAACTGGATAATGACGGAGGTCATGCGCGAGCTCAAGTCGGGAGAGAGCGCGATTCTGAAGACGCGCGTGAGCCCCGCGAATCTCGCGGAGCTTCTCCGATTTCAACGGGAGGGAAGGATCAGCGGTAGGATGGCCAAGGAGATCTTCGGGAAGATGGTCGGCACGGGGCGAAGTGCGAGGGAGATAGTCGAAGGGGAATCTCTTTCACGGATGACGGACCCGGGAGACATCAGGAAAACGGTGGAAGAGGTGGTCTCGGAGAACCCGAAAGCCGTGGCCCAATATCTCGAAGGAAAGGAGAAGTCCTTCACGTTTCTGATGGGTCGGATGATGAAGAAAACGGGGGGCACCGTGGATCCGGAGGCGGCAAACAGAGCGTTGCTGGAGCATCTCAAGGGGCTAAGGCGCTCGTCCTGACACCGCTAAGCTTGGGGAGCTTTCTGCACGAACGCGTGTCGAGGGAAGACATTTCTATCGGAGTTCTGAAATGGAAGACAGAAAAGTTCACCTGCTGTACGGGACCCAGAAGGTGGTCGTTACGTTACCGCAACAAGTGGATTTCGAGACGGTGATGCCCAGGGTGCCTCCTTCGCCCCCGGACGTGTCGAAGGACATTCTGTCTGCGCTGAGAGAGCCGGACGGCGCCTCGCTGGAGAAGGCCTGCGGGGGCACGAGGAACGTCCTCATAATCGTGTCGGACAAGACGAGGGTGACGGGCGTACGCCTGTACCTGCCCATCGTCACGCGATTCCTGCTTGAGTGCGGAGTCAACGCCGATCAGATCCAGATTCTTGTCGCGAACGGCATGCACGACGCGTGCACGCCCAGGGGGCTCTCGGAATTCCTCCCGGGCCAGGTGTTGAAGCACTTCCGGGTCACCGAGCACGATTGCCGTAATCGAAAGGCGCACTTCCTTGCAGGGAAAACGAGCCTGGGCACGGACGTCCGGCTGAACCGCAAGCTTGCCGAATCCGATCTCATTCTCGTAACGGGCTCCATCGGTCTTCACTATTTCGCCGGCTTCCGGGGCGGAAGGAAGGCGATTCTCCCCGGTGTGGCGTCTTACGAGACCATCTGCGCGAACCATCGACTCACAATTACGGAAGACGAGGGTTTCCATCCGATGTGCAAGAACGCGATTCTCGACGGCAACCCCGTGCACGAGCAGATGGTGGAAGTGATGGAGATGATTCCCAAGAGCTTTCTGTTCAATACCATAACGGATCTGTCCGGGAACATAGTCAAGGTTTTCGCCGGAGACCCGCTGGAGGCGCACTCCAAGGGCTGCGAATTCTCGAAGGGACTTGCGGAGACACGGGTTTCGGGCAAGGCAGACTGCGCGATAGTGAGCTGCGGCGGCTACCCGAGAGACTCCTCTTTCATCCAGTCCCACAAAGGGATGGAGAGTGCCAGCCATGTCCTGAAGGACGGTGGCTCCATGATTGTGCTCGCCGAGTGCCGTGACGGGTTGGGGTCGGACACGTTCCTTGACTGGTTTGGTGAGAAGGACCTGTCGCACGGATGGAAGAGACTCCTGTCGGACTACACGCTTCACGGCCACACGGCTCTTTCGGCGGCGTTGAAGCTCAGGCGGTTCAAGATCTACCTTGTTTCCGCGCTTGACAGGGAGGTCGCTTCCGCCGCGGGCTTTGTTCCGGTCGCGAGGGCCGAAGACGCCCTCCGCGAGATAATGAAGGAACGAACGGCCAGGCTCAGGGCCCTGGTCTTTCCTGAGGCGGCGGAGACTTTGCCGGTGGTCGTTTGAACGGGGCAGCTGCGGCATGAACCGAGGCGCCGGATAAGCGGAGGCGCGGGACGAGCGGAGACGCTGGATGAACGTGATGGTCGTCGGGAGCGGCGGGCGGGAGCACTGCATCGCCTGGAAACTCCGGAAGGACGGGAGCGCGGGAAGGATAGTGTGCTGCCCGGGGAATGCGGGAATCGCCGGGGCGGCAGAGTGCGTACCCGTGCCGGCGGACGACCTGGAGGGTCTTCTGGCCGTCAGCAAGAGCCACGGGATCGATCTGGTCGTCTTCGGCCCGGAGGAGCCGCTTGTTCGGGGTGCGGCAGACTGGATGAGAGCGAGGGGCGTGACTGTATTCGGTCCGTCTTCAGTGGGGGCGAGGCTGGAAGGTAGTAAGGTATTTGCGAAGCGCTTCATGGAGAGGCACTCCATTCCGACCGGGGAGTTCGAGGCGTTCGATTCCGCGGAAAAGGCGCTGGAATTCGTGAGGCGTCGTTCGGAGCCGCTCGTGGTCAAGGCCGACGGTCTCGCCAAGGGCAAGGGCGTCTTCGTGTGCGAGAGCGGCGAAGAGGCCGAGGCGGCGGTCAGAGCCACGATGGTGGATTGCCGGTTCGGCACGGCGGGTTCGAGAGTCGTGATTGAGGAGCGTCTCCGCGGAGACGAGCTCTCCGTGATGGCCATTTGCGACGGTGAAAGGTACGTGATGCTTCCTTTCTCGCAGGATCACAAGAGGGCTCTAGAGAACGACGAAGGGCCCAACACGGGGGGGATGGGAGCTTACAGCCCGGTGAGTTTCGCGGCCGGTGGGGTTCTGAGGCGCGTTGAGGACGGAATAATCCTGCCTGTGCTTCGGGGTATGTCGGACGACGGGAGTCCGTACGTCGGCGTTCTCTACGTCGGGCTTATGCTGACCGCCGGCGGGCCGAAAGTACTGGAGTTCAACTGCCGCTTCGGAGATCCGGAGACTCAGGCGGTCCTGCCGGTCTGCGACTTTGACCTGGCCGGGACTCTTGAGCTGGCTGCGACAGGGAGACTCCCTGGGAGTGCGACCGTGGAATCGCGAGGGCACTGTGCGTGCGTCGTCGCCTGTTCGGGGGGCTATCCTGCTCGCTACGAAATCGGGAAACAGATATCCGGGTTGGACGAGTTGCAGGGGCTCGAGAACGTGCTTCTATTTCATGCCGGCACCGCGCTCGATGGGGACCGCCTGGTCACTGCAGGAGGCCGCGTTCTGGGAGTTGCGGGAACGGGCGAGACGCTGCGTGAGGCACTAGGACGGGCCTACGAGGCGATGGGGCTCGTGAGATTCGAAGGAATTCACTACAGAAGGGATGTTGGTGCGAGGGGTCTCGAGATGGCGAACCAGACGAACTAGAGGAGCGCAGCCCCTAGAGGGCTTCCCGAGAGCCGTGGGGACTCCGGGAATCCGACGGAGGCAAAGCCGTGGGAAAGCACACGATTCTGATAGTGGCGGGAAGCGAAACCGACCTTGCCGTTCTTGACGAGACTCGCAAGACGCTTGACTGGTTCGGCGTGAATTGCGAGCTGGTCGTGGCCTCGGCGCACCGGGATCCCGAACGGGTAAGAAGGCTCGCGAGCGGGGCCCGGAAGAACGGTACGAGCGTCATAATCGCCGGCGCGGGCATGGCGTCTCATCTGGCCGGCGTGATCGCATCACACACATGCCTGCCCGTCATCGGCGTCCCGCTGCCGAGCGAGCCCTTCGGGGCACTGGATTCCCTTCTCTCGACCGTGCAGATGCCGCGAGGGGTGCCTGTTGCCACGGTGTCGGCCGGACGCGCCGGTGCAGTGAATGCTGCAATCCTGGCCGTGGAGATGCTGGCCATAGGCAGCACTAGGCTGGCCCGCAGGCTGGAGGAGCACAGGAGGATGTTGAGGCCGAAGTGAGGAGGTAAGGGTGGGGCGGCTCATGAAAGTGAGAGGGGCGCTTTCTCAAGCGGAAGCATCGGACATCGTGGACGTGCTCAGGTCCGACGGCGTGATCTGCATCAAGACGGATACGGTGTACGGGTTGAGCTGCGCGAGCACGTCGGGCGAGGCCGTGGGGCGAATCGCGCGGCTGAAGGGTTCTGAGAAGCCTGTGCTTCTGCTCGTTGCGGACGCGTCGTGGGTGGCCGGGCTTGCGACGGAAGTTCCGGAATCCGCCGAGGAGCTGATGCGCCTGTACTGGCCCGGTCCTCTCACTCTGGTTCTCCGGGCGGGTCAGGACGTGCCCCGATGGGCCAGGGGAGCCCGGGATACTGTTGCGGTGCGCTGCCCGGCCAGTGAGACGTGCCGGAGACTGTCCGCGGAACTGGGGTGTGCCCTCGTCTCGACCAGCGCGAACGTTTCGGGGGAGGAACCTTGTTTGAGCGGGCTCGAGGCGGCTCGACGGTTTCTTGAAGAAGTGGACCTGGTGGTGGATTCTGGAAAGGCTCCCACGTCGAGGCCGTCCACGATAGTGGACGTGACTCTCTCTCCGCCGACGCTCGTCAGAACCGGTGCCGTGAGGATTGACGTCGGCGCTCTGTCAAGACTGGGGAGAGCATAGCGGTGTCGAGAAAGGGAGCGGTGAAGCCGTTGTTGAACATGCTGTTCGTCTGCACAGGCAACACCTGCAGAAGCCCGATGGCCGTGGGCATAATGCGGAAGTTGCTTGCTTCCGGCCTCAAGTGGAGGGTCTCCCTGGGATCGGCCGGTGTGTCTGCGTTCAATGGAGAGCCTGCGTCGCGATGGGCGCGGGAAGTGAGCCGGAAGCACGGGATAGACCTCTCGACTCACAGGGCCAGGAGAGTGACGAAGGAGATTGCAGAGGCATCGGACCTCATCCTCGGCATGCAGGCGATACACGTGGAGCGAATCAAAGAATTATGTCCCTCCAGAATCGAGCACACTTTTCTCATCACCGAACTGGGAGCGACCGGAGCAGTCGCCTCGCAGGGCATAGCCGACCCCATGGGAGGGGACGAGGAAGCGTACTCCAGGTGCTTCGCTGAGATTGAGGAGTGTCTCAAGCGGGGAATGGGCTTTCTCACTGCGCTCATGGCCGGCAGGCCGGCGGTGGGCTAGCCTGCAGAGGGAATGGGAGGTCATGGAGAAATGAGGATAGTCATCGGAGCCGACCACGCGGGGCTTGATCTCAAGAACAGCGTTGCCGAATTCCTGAGGGGTCTCGGACATCGCGTGGAGGATTTCGGCACCTTCACGGCGGATTCCACTGATTATCCCGACTACGCGCTTCGCGTGGCCTCTGCAGTCGCCGGCGGCGAGTTCGAGAGGGGCATTCTGGTGTGCCACTCCGGAGTGGGCATGTCCATCGGAGCCAACAAGGTCAGGGGAGTCAGAGCGGCCCTTTGCAGGGAGGTGCGCTGCGCCGAGCTCTCTCGACTTCACAACGACTCGAACGTGCTTGTCCTGGCCGCAGGCTTCACCAGCGGGGCCGTCGCCCGTGAGATGGTGAGAGTTTGGCTGGAGACTTCCTTCGAAGGGGGCAGGCACGCCAGGCGCATCGGCAAAATAGCCGAATTCGAGGTTTCGGATTCGGCCGCTGCCGCAATGCCGGACCCGGCGAGGAAAACGGAGGAGGGACGCGGCAAGTCGAAGGCCGCGGAGGCTCGGGATTTCTGGTTGCGTCACGGGGAGGCCGTTGCGGCCTCTGATCCTCAGATTCATGACCTCATGCTCAGCGAAAGGCGACGACTTCAGGACACCCTCTGTCTGGTTGCCTCGGAGAGCGTTGTTGATCCTGCCATACTGGAGGCAACGGGAAACCTCTTCTCCCCGAAGTACGCCGAGGGCTACCCGGGGGAACGTCTCTATCCGGGCTGCGACGTCGTGGACAGGATGGAGAGACTGGCCGTGGAGAGGGCCGTGCGTCTTTTCGGTGCCGGTCACGCGAACGTACAGCCGTACTCCGGGACGCAGGCGAACATGGCAGCCTACTTCTCCGTGCTGACGCCTGGAGACACCATTCTGAGCATGAGCACCGGTCACGGGGGGCATCCCTCGCACGGGGGAAGCTCGAACTTCTCGGGACAACTCTACAGGAGCTTCAGGTATGGCGTGAAGAGAGCGACCGAACTTATAGATTATGATGAGGTTACGGAGCTCGCGGCGGCGAAGAAACCACGTCTGATAATCGCAGGTGGAAGTGCCTATTCGAGGCACGTGGATTTCGCGAGAATGAGAACAATAGCGGATTCGTGCGGGGCAATGCTCATGGTGGACATGGCTCATCTTTCCGGCCTGGTGGCGGGGGGCGTCCACCCGAGCCCGGTGCCGTATGCCGACGTGATCACCAGCACCACCCACAAGACACTGCTCGGCCCGCGAGGGGGACTCATCCTTTGCAGGAAGGAGTACGGCGAGGCGGTAGACAGGGCGGTTTTTCCCGGGACGCAGGGCGGTCCTCTGATGCATGTCGTTTCGGCGAAGGCGGTGTGCTTCAGGCTGGCACAGAGCGATTGGTTCAGAGGCTTCATGGCGCAGGTGGTTTCCAATTCGCGCGCTCTTTGCTGCGAGCTCCAGAAGCTGGGCTACAGAATCGTCACCGGGGGAACAGACAGCCATCTGCTGGTTGTGGACACTGCCGCTGTAGGCGTGGACGGATCCGTTGCGTGGAAGTGGCTGGAGGAGGCGGGGATCCTTGTGAACAAGTGCGCGGTGCCGTTCGGCGAGGAAGGCAAGTTCGATGGGATCAGACTTGGTACCCTCACCCTTTCGGCCCGGGGCCTGAAGGAAAAGGACATGTGCAGAGTGGCCGTGCTGATCGGCACGGTTCTGAGGAAGGGCCTGGGTGGCGATCGTCTCGCCGAGGTGCGGGCTGGCGTGAAGGAGCTCTGCAGGGAGTTCGCTGTCTACTAGTGCCGGTGAATGCACGGCGGGTTTCCGCCGTGCTTCTCCTCATCGCTCGGCGGGCGCGAGATTCGTTGCAATTCGGCCTTCGGTTTGTCCACTTTGCAACAGACGGGGCTGGCCATCCAGACCGTGCGGAACTCGCACGACATAACCCATTACACAATAAGACATTAGGCGATCGCCGGAGACCCGCGCGTGGTACGGAAGTTGCTACTGGGGTCCTCGGACACTGGTGCGTGGACTACATGCTGCTGAGAGACGCCTGAAGTGGAGGAGAGGAAATGAGGAAGGCCTTTGCGATGTTGAGGAGACTGGTGCGGGGAGCCGCGAGTGGGGAGAGTCTCTACAGGGAGGGGCTCGGGAGGGTCCACTCCGGAGACTGCGCGAGGGCCCTGGAGATGTTTGAAGAGGCCGCGTTGAGGTTCAGGAGGGAGGAAAGCGTCGAGAAGCTCGCAAGGTTGCGGGTAAACCAGCTGATGGTGAAGTACAGGATGGAAGCCAGCGCTATCGAGAAGCAGAGAATCGTGGAGGAGGTAGTGCTCCGGCTAAGCAAGTTGAGGGAGATTGAATCCCCCGAGCCGCCGTTTGGGCCCCTCGATGCAAGAGAAGTACTGCGCAGATGGCTGGAAGAGAAGACGTTTGTCATCGGGGCAGGCGCGACGGCACCGGTCGCCAGAAGCCGAAAGGCTACCGGAGTTGAGCTGGAAGAAGCCCTTCCTTGCGAGCTTGTAGGCGCAACTGGAGCGAAAAAGTAGGCAAGCAATCCAGTTTTTCCTCGTTCCGGCGGGAGCCCCGCTCGACCAACGTCAGGTTGAGCGGGGCTCGACTTTTGGATTGCCTCCCGGTTTTCCTGATACTACAGTAGCCTCGGGCGGTTGGAGAACCGGCGAAGGGCTCGCCGCCCTGAGCCACGGGCCCCAAGCAGGAGGCCTGTGGGAGAGAGTGCAAAGACTCGCCGAAAGGAGTGACGGGTGAAGCCGCGTGCCAGAAAGGGGATTCTGATAGGGACCGTCCTCGCCGCGGTCGTGATTCTGACGTTGTTTCTCGTGTTGCGGTCGCTCCATCCGGCGGAGAGGCTCCGGCAGATGGCCGAGGAGAAACTGCAGGAGGTGACCGGGCTGAGGATAACCGTTGAACGGGCAGGTGTCTCGCTGGTTCACTGGAGGGTCGGCGTCAAGGTCAGGGGGGTCGAGGTCGGACGACCTGACTCGACGGGTTTCACAGAGTTGGCTTCCGTCCCTGAACTTGGAGTCAGCGTGGCGCTTCTGCCGATGCTCCGCCGGCAGATTGTGGTGGAGGAGCTCTACGTCGAGAGACCCAGAGTCGAACTGAGGCTCGGCGAATCGACGGGAGTCGTGAAAGGGACCGCGCGGCCGGCCGAGAGACGCCCACTCCCCGTGTCTCTTCGCCTCAGCAGGGTGGTGGTCAGGGGGGGAAGGGTCGAGGTCTTGGACTTGAGGTCAGGCTCCCGGGCGCTGGCCGAACAGCTCAGCGTGAGCATGAAGTTGGACGCGGAAAGAACCGCCGGGACGATTCGGATGGACGGCAAATTCTCGACGAAATCGCTCTCAATTGTTCCGGGGCAGGAAGGGCCGCTTCCGGCGGTGTCGTATCCTGTTCAGGGCACGTGGCAGATTCGGTACGGCCTGCAGGAGAGGCGCCTGGACGTCGACAGGTTGCTCGTCAGAGTGTCGGAGTTGCCGGTTGAGCTCAGAGGTTCCGTTGCAATGTCGGAGCAGCCCCCCGAGATGGAGATTGTTGTCAGTGTCGAGAACGCGTCAGCCGGGACGCTCCTTTCGCTTCTGCCTCCCGAATCGGCGAAGAAGACGGCCGGGGTCAAAGTGCGGGGGGAGCTGGATCTGAAGGCCGAGATCGAGGGAACTGCGAAATCTCCCAGAGTGCGCGGGGAATTCATGTTTGTGAACGGAGCCGCCTCCGCTCCAGGCATGAGCGTGGAGAGACTGGAGGCAAGAGGGAGGTTCGACGCCAACTCGGTGGATATCCAGAGGATCAACGCGAAGATCGGGAGCTCTGAGTTTCTCATAACGGGGCGCGTCGAGGATCTCAAGCGCAGGCTCGTGTCGCTCGAAGTGACCTCTCCCCACGTGAACCTGGAAGAGCTGCTTCTCGCGTCCGGGCAAAGCGGGCTCGGGCCAAGGGGGTCCTCCGGGCAACAGCAGCCGGGACTCGCTCCTCTTCCGGCCACGGGAACCGCCGGCCTGCGGATTGACAGACTCGTGCTGAAGCAGTTTGTGGCGGAGGGCTTGAACGCCCGCGTGAGCTTCAATGAGGACAGCATCGCAGTGAAAGAGATCAGCATGAGGGCGCTGGGAGGCAGTTGTGTGGGGAGAGGGGAGGTCGTCCTGGCCAGGAGAGAAGCGCCCACTTACGAAGGCACGTTCAGCGCATCCGACATACACGTGTCGGAGCTTCTGCGTACCTTTACTCCCCTCAAAGAGTTCATGCGGGGAAACACGTCCGTGGAAGTGTCGCTGAACGGGAAGCTCGCAAAGGGCTCCGCTCCGACGGCATCTCTCTCGGCGGCCGGCAGTCTTCAGACCAGCAGAGCGGCGGCCATTGCTTCTCCCCTCGTTGCAAGTCTCGCCGGATGGGTGGGGCTGGAGAAGAAGAAGGAATATGAGATTCGGGATTTCGCCACGCCCTTCCGGGTCGAGGGTGGCAGAATCATCGTTCCCAGGTGTGCGCTGGTGGAGCGGAGCTCGACCTGGGAGTTCTCGGGCTCTCTGGGGCTTGACGGAACGCTGGAGCACCTGGTGACCGTCACGCTCTCTCGAGACTACTCTCAGAAGGTGAACTCCCTGAAGGGACTTGATCAGCTTGTGAAGGACGACGAGGGGCGAATTGTAGTCGATCTGATCGTGGGCGGGACGGTGAAGAGTCCGGCGGTGAAATGGGACACGTCGAGGATGCGGGCGCGGGTGAGGGGACTGCTGGCGAAGAAGGTTGAAGAGCAGCTGGCGGGGGAGAAGGAGAAGGTGGAGGAGCTCAAGCAACAGACGAAGTCGGAAATCGAGCGGAAGGCGCGCGAGCTCCAGGAGGAGGCCGGCAAGAAGGGAAAGAAGCTCTTGGACGAGATGCTGAAGAAGAAATAGGAGAAGGGTGGGCGGGGAGGTTCCGGCAAAATAGGTGTGTCAAGCCAAAGGGAAAATGTCAGGTTAATACCAAGGGGATTATGTCACCCTCCCCGTCCCTGGGGGATGTGTAGATGGCTGCGACCGGCGGGACATATTCTCCCTTTGTGACGGATAGCCGTCGATGCCACCTTGAA
>JAZDPI010000138.1:0-3582 GCA_043797775.1 Candidatus Eiseniibacteriota bacterium | reverse complement strand
CCGGAGATTACGGGGAACACGATCAGAAGCAACACGACTCTGGGAGGAGGTGCGGTGACCGCGTACTACTCAACCATTGTGATATCGAGCAACCGCTTTGAGCTCAACGAGGCGTTTATCAACGGGGGAGGCATTGTGGTGGATCACTGTGCCGTCCAGATTGAAGGGAATATCCTCGCGCACAACTACTCTCACAGCATAGGGGGCGGGATTTTTCTCTTTGCGTGCACGGGCATGGTGAGCGGCAATACGGTCGTCGACAATCGGGCGGGCAGTAGCTCAGGCATCGGGTGCCTTGGAGGGGTAGCGCCCGGCATCCATAAGAACATAGTGGTTGGGAACGTCGGCGAGATCGCCGGCGGAATCGGTTGCGATGAAATAACGAGCCCGGATTTCTACTGCAACGATGTTTGGGGTAACGTGCCTGACAACTACGGGCCGTGGTGCGAGGACCCAACCGGAACTGACGGCAACTTCTCAGATGATCCGCTGTTCTGTGACCGCACCGGCGGCGACCACTCCCTTTGTGCGGACTCTCCGTGTCTGCCGGGGAATCATCCTGCTGGCTACGCTTGCGGAACGATAGGTGCCTTAGGAATTGGCTGCGGTGTGTGCGGCCCCACGCCTGTCGAATTCAGCACCTGGGGCAGGGTCAAGAGTATGTTCAGATAGCGGTCCCTACTGGTGAGGCAGTGTTGGCTCTCACGTGCGCCCGAGTGTGCGAGGGAAAACGTACATCCGTCAGGCAGCGGGCACGTCGGAACCGGCTATCGCTGCGAGGTTCTACCGCCCGGCTGGTCGCACTCCGGGATTCATTATCTGTTTTCGCAGCGACGAGGTGCCCTCAATCATCCTCTTGTGAAACCCTGCCTCCTGTCATAGCATCGGGGTTGATTTCTCAGAGTCAGAGATGGCGTCGAGCCGAAGGGAGAGAATCGAACGGCTGCGTCGCGGCACCGCGGGGTCCGGCATAAACGTCGTCGCCGCGAGACCGCACAAGCATTGCCATGAGATTCCGCATTCTCGACGCGATGTATCGTGAGGCGGTGGAGCTCGGAGTCTTTCCCCTGAAGGACCCTACCGGGGGGCTTGAGGCTGACCTCGCTAACTTCATCTTTTCGTTCTCCGCCTACGAGGAGCAGGCTCTTGCCAGGGCGGTCCGAGTGCGCGTGAAGACAATCCGAGACTACTTCAACCTGCGGGAAGGCGATCGTCCGGGACAGACGTGATCGTGGTCTCATCTAACAGACACCGTCGCAGGCAGGGTGCCTGTATTACCGGATCTTAGCCATCACAGTGTCAGCCGCGTCCACGCAGTCTGACCTCTGATCTCTTGGGACGTCGCGGGGGACAGAAAGATGAAGGTCTGGACATGACGGGTGTACGGTCCCGTTCAACCGGGTTACGGCCGGCTCCTTTTGCGGTTTCATGTCTGCTGGCGGCGTTTCTGTCACTGGGGACACTGGCAGTGCACTTGCCGGCTCGCGCTGCCAAAGAAAACTCCCTGTTGATTCATCCCCTGGTGACCTCGCTCAGCTCCGCGACCGCGTCTGCCGGCGAATCCTTACCTGCTCACGCCCCGCTAGCCTCACTCCAGTCCGCGGCTGCGTCTACCGATGTTTCCTTACCTTCCGATGCTCCGAGCGGTTGTCACCAGACCTTCACGTTTCTCGGTCTCACCGCCGGGGACAGCCCCACGTTGTGGCTTGCTGAGGATAGGGACGGGGCGTGCAGCAGTAGCAGCGTGATTCAGGTCATCGTCTCGAGCGTGGGACCTCTCGAGGTGGTGACGAGTGCCGCCAAGTATCGAGAGTGGCAGGAACTCAAGGGGGGATTGTCTAGTCTTGCGGTGAAGACGCCGCTTGAGCTCCGACACGTGGACGGCGAATGGTACTGCCCGGGCGATTCCTCTGGAGTTGCGTGGACGATGCTGACTCCGCGTTTCGACGCCAAGAAAGCGGAGCTGTGGAACGAAGAGGTTGAGCATCACATGAACGGCGCCCGCGAGTGGAACAGGCGATACGGCTGGGATGGATTAGATGCGCCGCGATTCAGAGGGAGGAAGTTTCTCTACTACTACGAATACCCGGCTGGATTGTACGTCAACTACGACGTCACTGAGGCATATTACTTCCCGACCTCCGGGTACCTCCTGATCCTTACGCACCAGCCTGTTCTGGCACCCAACGGAGACACGATGCACGGGTTCATGGTGCTCCGAGAGTTCCGGCCGGCGCTGCCGTACCACGACACGACTCTGCCCGGAGACCTTGACAGGGCTAGAAAGGCGCTCGTCACCTTTTTCTCACTTCTGCACGATGGACACTACCTCGAAGCCATGAACTACTATGGGGGCAGCTACTCTGCACTGCGGGACTGGAATCCCTTGATCGACAAATGGGATTATGTCGCGCTTTGGGAGAGCGGTTGCACGGTCAACGGGCTGCAGTGTCTCCTGGTGAAGAGAATCGTTGAGCAGGAAGAGATCTCGCCGACGACATTCAAGTTCAGAGTCGAGTTCATGAACGAGCGTGGAGGCCTGTTCGTACGCGGCCCGTGTTGTGATGCCACTGAAGAGCAACAGCCCCCTCAATCGCAGTTTGACTTCACCGTGATAAGGCTGGGGGAGCAATTCCTCGTCAAGGACCTGCCCGTCTACGTGCCGTGAGCTGCTTTGCAGTCGGAATAGGTCAGCGTCTTTAGCCGGCTTGCCCGCACAGTCCGCACCCACCACCATTGTTCAGGTGTATATTTTTTTCACATGGTCCGGTATGATGGCGATCCGTGCCCGCGGCGAGCATGGTCATATGTTGCGTTTTTGCAATCGGTTAAGACATTCACCGCGCATCCTGCCCCTGGCACAGTACTTGCGACTCAAAGGCCGGCATGAAGAGATTGTTGACGTGTGAGCACATACCGGTGTGGTCGAGAATGGAGCGGTCCTTACTGATCGACGGCGAGCCCAGCGGTCCTGCCCGCCAGACCGGAATCCGCCTCCCCCCAACAATGGCGCCGATAGTGGTTCTTATTCTCGTGGCGTTGATTGGCCTTCCCGCGCCGGTTGTTTCGTCGGGGTCGTTGGTTTCTGCGAGCTCGCCGATCGTGTCCTCGGAGACTCTGCTGTTTGCGAGTTCGGAACGATCTTCCGTGCCGGCGGCCGTGGGACCGGCTGCGCGGGCAGTGGGCGCACCGTCCCCAAGCTCGCCCGATTCCTCCGCCGACAGGCCGCTTCTTCTCGAGCAGATAGTCGTCGCCGGCAACAGGCGTCTCACGGACGAAGCCATCATCAGTGCAGTCCGCCTTTCGCCCGGCGATACCGTCAGCGTTCACGTGCTGGAACGCGAGCGAATGAGGCTTCTTCAGATCCACGCGATACTCTCCGACGTCAGCTTCTTCACGCGGCCGGGGTCTGCGCGCGGGACTGTGGTCCTCGAGATCGACGTTGTGGAGAGGACGACCTTCTCGCTGGAGACGGGCTACGGGTATCACGATGTTAACGGGTGGTTTCTCACCCTGCTTGGCCTCCGCTTCGATCGTCCCTACGACACGGACTCGCAACTGAGACTCGGTCTTCGCTTCGGC
>JAZDPI010000136.1:0-2971 GCA_043797775.1 Candidatus Eiseniibacteriota bacterium | reverse complement strand
GTCGTCGTTCCGCTTCTTTTCCTCACTCATGGGCATTTTCACCATCCAGTCTTCCCTTCATAGAAGGTTCCTTGACGGCCGAAGACCGCTGCGCTATGACTGTAGAAGGCAAGGCGGAAGCCTACCTCGATTGGTCATAAGGCCGATCGTCGGTCGGGTGACACGCTTTGACTGCCTCGTTTCGGGTGCCGCTACCAACGAACGCCCGGCACGAGGCTTCTCGCTTTTCTGCCGAACCTCTTTCTACGCGCTCGCCTCACCTCCCTTCAGTTCACCAGGAGCACCGGTTTGATTTTCACCAGCATGCCCCGGAAGTGCGTCCAAGGAACGGCTTTGCGATACTGCAGCTGTCCTACCACTATGGCTGGGTGAGCCTTCATCTTGGCCGCGAAGTCACGGATTGACGCCACCGAGAAGTAGCGCCCCTGTCTGTTGATGAAGGCTTCCAACTCCGTTCGATCGATCAACCATTGGGCCGCGTCACGATTCGCTCTCTTTTCGATCTCGTTTGAACCCTCATTTCCGCCCGCGTCTTGACCTACGATTCCCTCGTCAACAATGAATCGCTTGCTGGTCCTACAGTCCTCATGGAGGATATGAGCAATCTCGTGCATCAACGTGAACCAGAAGTAGTCGAGCCGGTCGTATCGAAGCGAAAGCGCAACGACGGGGCTCTCTTCATCGAGCCATAGAGAGCCTCCGTCGATTTTCGTCTGAGGAAGGTGCTCCACGATGACGAAACGGACGCCAAGACCGGCCAACGTCTCCTTGACGTTCTTGGTAGCCTCCTCCGATGCGCATAGATTCCGAAGAGTCTCCAGATGCCGCTTGAGCGTTGCCTTCGAGTACGGTCCAGCGCTCTCTGTTCTTGCTACATGCTTCACACGGAAGAACCAGGCAATGTGCGCTGTGTTGAGTCCCTCATCTCCAGCACGTCGAGCTGCTGCGATGCAATTGGGCTTCTGATCGATGGAAGAGATCTCCAAGAAGTCACACACAGACTTCTCGAGCTCGTCGACGTTGTTCCGATCCTTCACCTTGATCCATTGTCGTCGGAGCAGCTCGTTGACAGGAACTTGCGAGTAAATTCGAGACCGGCGAGAGATGTCCTCGTCGATCGATTTGTTTCGCCGCGCAAGGGCTAAGCGGTACGCACTCTCGAGGTTCAACCAGTACTGCGGCGTTGTCCCCAAAGCTCGCGCGAAGGCCAATGATGTTTCGGGGGTGATGGCCTTTTTTCCTGAGATGATCTCGTTGATGGTCTGGAGGGGTCGACGGGTAATGGCCGCAAAGTCAGACTGCGTCCATCCACGAGCCGTGATTTCCTCCAAGAGAAGTTCTCCTGGTGGAATCGGCTCGTAGGGGGCCAAGGTCTGCGGCATTGCCCGTTCAGTTGTAGTGGTTCGTGATTTCATGAATGGTGATGCTCTTCTGTCCGGTTCGATCCCTCTCGACGGAGAGGATCAGCCTCCACTGTTTGTTCAGGCGCATGGAGTCCTTGCCCTTGTACTGCCGTCCCTTGAGCTGCTCGTAGTGGACACTCATGGGCATCCTCAGATCCTGCTCAGTTTCGGCAGCCTGAATATGCAGAACACGCCTCAAGAAGGCTCGAACAACCTCCTCGGGGTACTTCTCCGCTCCCTTCCCCTCGGTATATAGAAGTTCTAGATCTTTGAAGGCGAATCTAAACTCCACGTAGACCTCAAGCTCGTTCCCCCATAGCGCCTACCTTGAGTGTATCGCCTTCATCGACCTTCTGCAACTACCTATTCACCCACGGGCCGAAAAGGTGCAAACAGGATAGCACCCATAGGGTGAAAGGGTGCAGATGGAATGACGTTAGAAGATGAAACGAGCCCGGCCGGCATCGTCGTGAGGAGCCCCGATGGTGGGATGATTATCGAGATTGATAACGTACCTTATCCATCCCAGATGCGGTACACTACCCCCATGAACTCACCCTCCACCCCACCAGCACCCCTCCGGAAAGTCCGCCGGTCCACGATGGATAAGATTTCCGGGGACGTCGCACCCCTCGCTCCCGACCAGGGAGACTCCCTCGTCGCCTGGGCCTCCCTCTACTTCTCCGTCCACGTCGCTGGAGCTCCCAGAAAGACCGAAGAGGCCAAGAAAAGGGACCTCTCCCTTTTCCTCTCCTTCTTCGCCTCCGAGGTCGGACACGACCAGGTCGACGCCTGGACCCCCGCCGTCTCTCGCGCGTTCCTCGCTTCCCTCAAGGCCAGGGTCTCCGAAATGACCGGCCAACCCCTCTCCCCAACCACCATCAATCGGGTGATGGCCTCGCTCCGGCACTTCGGCCGGTGGCTCCACGGCCGGCGCCCACTCCTGGCCGGACCACCCCTCGAGGGAGTCCGGGACGTGAAGACCGATCACCCCGACTGGAACGGTCTCACCCAACGGCAGATTCTCAGGCTCAAGGCCGCCTGCGAGCAGCGCCTCGCGGCATGCTCCCGCGCCGACCAGAACCCGCTCCTCGAGGCGGCCGTGTTCCACGTGCTCCTCCATACCGGGCTCCGCGAGTTCGAGCTCTCCTCCCTCGACAGGAAGCAGTACCACCACCGAGGGTTCTTCGACGTGACCCGCAAGGGGCACCGGGTCACCCGCAAGGTCCCCCTCCCCGCCGATGCCAGGGACTGGCTCGACCGGTACCTCAAGGAAAACCGCGAAGACGGGTCCGGGCCCTTGTTTCTCTCCCGGACCGGCCAGCGCCTCTCCCCGCAGGATATCCGGCGGCTCTGCCACCGCCTCTCCGATCAGGCCTCGGCTCACCTGCCCGAGAAGGACCGGTTCCGGCTCAACCCCCACCAGCTGCGGCACACCTTCCTCAAGCGCGTCGCCGACAAGCACGGAGTTCACGTCGCCCAGAAGATGTCCGGCAACATCTCCATCCGCGAGATCTTCCGGTACACCCAGCCCAGCCAGGACGAGATCGATGAGGCTGTCGAGGATC
>JAZDPI010000142.1:0-16653 GCA_043797775.1 Candidatus Eiseniibacteriota bacterium | reverse complement strand
AACGACAGACGAGTCCGACATACGCCCTGCTGCACTGCGGGACCTCGGGGCGGTCGGGATGGAGCTCACGGTCGACGGTTTCGCGTCGTTCAGGCTGCCCCTCCTGGGACAGCACACCGTGCTCAACGCTCTGGCCGCGCTGGGCATGCCTTCCATTGGCGTCATCACCAACGCAGCCGTGGCCCACCTCGAGAATTTCGGGACGGTGAGGGAAGTGGCGAGGGCAAAAAGTGAGCTGGCCGAAGAGCTCGGGAAGGACGACTGGCTGATAATACACAGAGACTCAGAGGAGCTGTACAGAGAGAACAGGGCCAGACGCTGTGGGATCATTACCTTCGGAACGTCAGACGAGTCCGACATACGCCCTGCTGCACTGCGGGACCTCGGGGCGGACGGGATGGAGCTCACGGTCGACGGTTTCGCGTCTTTCAGGCTGCCCCTCCTGGGAAAGCACAACGTGCTCAACGCTCTGGCCGCGCTGGGAGCGTCGCGTGCCCTGGGGGTTCCCTCGGAGCTGGCGGTCGGCGCGCTGGCGACTGTGAGGCCGGGCAAGGGTCGTATGGAGCTCAAGACCGTAGGTCCGGCGACCTTCATCGACGATTCCTACAACGCGAACCCGGTTTCAACAGAGGCCGCTCTGGAGACCCTCTTTTCGCTCTCAGGTTTTGAGAGAAGAGCGGCCGTTCTTGGAGGCATGCTCGAGCTTGGGGAGACGGCAGAAGAGTGGCACGAGAGACTCGGAGCCCAGGCCGGGAGGGCGGACATGGTCTTTCTCGTCGGCCGGCACGCGGAAGCCGTGCGCAGGGGCGCCGTAGGAACGCAGGGCAGGCACACGGTCTTAGTGTGCGACTCGCACGCCGACGCCGCCCAGCGAATCATGGCGGTGTGGCAGAAGGGCGACATCTTCCTTGTGAAAGGTTCGAGGGGCGCGGAGATGGAGAAGGTACTGGAAGAACTGGAGAAGCGGGCGGGAGCTGCCGGGCCGAATAATCGGAACGCGACTTCCGCGAACGCGAAGAGAGGTTTGTAGGGTGCTCTACCACTTGCTCTATCCTCTTCGGGAATACGTATCCGCGTTCAACATATTCAAGTACATCACGTTCAGGGCTGCCTACGCAGGCGTCACGGCCCTGCTGCTGTGCTTCCTGCTCGGTCCTCCGCTCATAAGGTGGTTGAGGCAGTTCGGCATCAGACAGGCCATCCGCCAAGACGGTCCGGCCACACATTTCACCAAGTCGGGTACGCCGACCATGGGCGGTCTCATCATACTTCCGTCGATCGTCGTGCCCACGTTCTTGTGGGGAAATCTCACCAATCCGTACACGTGGATAGTTCTTGTGGGCACGATCTGGCTGGGCCTCGTCGGGTTTCTGGACGACTATCTCAGGGTGGTGAAGAAGTTCCCGAACGGCCTCAAGGGCCGATACAAACTCGCGGCGCAGATGGCGTTCGGGTTGGCCGTCGGGCTCTTCCTGCATCTCTCGTCGGGGCAGAAGGATCTGGCGGGGTGGACGAACGTGCCGTTTCTCAAGGACATGGTGCTGTATTTCGGCCCGCTGTATGTCATCTTCGTAATGCTCGTCATCACGGGCAGCTCCAACGCCGTGAATTTCTCCGACGGGCTCGACGGCCTCGCCACGGGCCTGGTGGCCTTTGTTGCGCTCGCCTTTGCCGGAATCAGCTACGTCACCGGTCACGTGAAGTTCGCCGAGTACCTCAACATCTACTACATTGGTGACGCGGGCGAGCTCGCGGTTTTCTGCGGGGCGCTGACCGGGGCCGTCATCGGGTTTCTCTGGTTCAACTGCCACCCGGCCAACATATTCATGGGGGACACCGGAGCCCTCGCACTCGGAGGTGCGCTGGGCACGATCGCCGTTCTGACGAAGCGCGAGCTTCTGCTCGTCATTGTGGGCGCTCTGTTCGTGGTCGAAGTCCTGTCGGTGATAATGCAGGTCGCTTCCTTCAAGCTGAGGGGCCGCAGGCTGTTCAGGATGGCCCCCATTCACCACCATTTCGAGCTAATGGGCTGGCCCGAATCCAGGGTCGTCGTCAGATTCTGGATCGTGGCGGCGCTCCTGGCTGTAATCACAATCACTACTCTGAAACTGCAATGAAAGAGACAGTCACCGCTCCGTCGTTCAGAGAGAAGAAAGTCCTCGTGGTGGGCCTCGGCAGAAGCGGCACAGCCGCCTCCGAGGTTCTGAGAAGGTACGGCTGTGAGGTAACGGCCACCGACACGAGAAACAAGGCCGAGCTGTCCCGCGAAATCGGTGCACTGGAGGAGCAGGGAGTCAGACTTTCCCTGGGCGGGCATGACCGGTCGCTTCTCAAGAACAAGGATCTGGTAGTGTTGAGTCCGGGTGTTCCTAGGAGCATCGACCTCATCAGAGAGGCTCTGGGGCAGGGGATTCCCGTCTTGAGCGAGATAGAAATCGCCTTCGAGCTGGCGAAAGCGCCGATTGTGGCCGTGACCGGGACGAACGGCAAGAGCACCGTCGCCACGCTCCTGGGCAGCGTGTTCGTGACGTCGGGCCTCGAGACGGTGGTTGCAGGGAACATAGGGCTTCCTCTTTCGGCGGTCGTTGAGGACGTACCGCCCTCCGGCGTGATCGTCGCCGAAATAAGCAGTTTTCAGCTCGAGAGCATCGACAAGTTCAGACCCAAGGTCGCGGTGCTCCTCAACATCACGCCCGACCACCTCGACAGATACGACGGCTTGGAAGACTACGTCTCCGCCAAGGCGAGAATATTCTCCAATCTCACGCCTTCGGACTGCGCCGTCGTCAATGCGGACGATCCACTGCAGGCGCCCCTGGCCATCACGCTCAGGTCGAGGGTCCTGAGCTTTTCCTTCAGGGAGAGAAGGGTGAAGGAAGGTGCCTTCGCCCGCGGCGGGACCTTCTGGCTGCGTGAGGCCGGCAAGGACTTCGAGGTGTTGAGGGAAGATTCCGCGGCGCTCAAGGGGCCGCATAACTCCTGGAACATGCTGGCCTGTATTTGTGCTTCCGGAGCGATGGGTCTCACGCCGGAGCAGATGCGAACCCCCATGGCTCAATTCAAGGGATTGGAGCACAGGCTCGAAGAGGTTGCAGAGATCGACGGCGTCACGTTTGTCAACGATTCCAAGGCCACTAACGTCGATTCTCTCAAGTACGCCCTTCTTTCGTTCTCGAATCCCGTCGTTCTTATCGCCGGAGGAAAGGACAAGGGAGGGAACTTCGCGGCGTTGAAGCATCTGGTGGCGGAGAAGGTGAAGCAGCTAGTGTTGATAGGGCAGGCCGCGGGCAAGATACGAGACTCCTGGCCCGAAGTACCGTGTCACGAAGCGTCGTCCATGCAGGAGGCGGTGGACGTTGCGTTCCGACTCGCCGTGCCGAGGGACGTCGTGCTGCTCTCGCCTGGGTGTGCGAGCTTCGACATGTTCAAGGATTTCGAGGACAGAGGTCACGTTTATAAGAGCGCCGTGCGGTCCATCGTGAGAAGAAACGCGGCGGCCGGCAAGCAGCCGGGTGGAGAATAGGCGGCGTCCAATGCTGGAGACACTTCAGGCCAACAAGGACAAGCAGTTAATCGCGGTCACCGTTGTGTTGATGGGTATCGGCCTGCTCATGGTTTACACGTCAAGCGCCGGCCTCGGTGCTGCGAAAGGCGAAGGGGATCTCCATCACTTTTTCAGGAATCAGGCTGCACGGGCGCTCATTGCTTTTGCGGCCATGGCGTTCGCCATGAATCTGGACTACCACAGGTACGAGAAGTTCGCCCCCTACGTCCTGCTCGTCTCCTTCGCGGCACTGGCTTCCGTCTTGATTCCCGGCGTCGGGAGAGAGATCAGGGGCTCGTCGAGGCACATCGGTCAGTTCCCGGTGCAGCCGAGCGAGCTCGCCAAGTTCTCGGTAGTGCTGTACCTGGCTGTCTTCTTGAGCAAGAAGGGAGACATCGGTTCTCTCAAGAGGGGAGTCATCCCCAGCTTTGTGGTAATCCTTGTGGCCGCCCTGCTGACTCTTCTCCAGCCGAGCCTCGGCGGCGCCGTGGCAATCATACTCATCGGGGTTGCCGTGGTCTACGCGGCCGGAATACGGCTGCGTTACGTTGGTGCCCTTCTGGGAGTGGGGGCGCTCGCCGCGGTTGCGGCGATCTTCAAGAACCCTTACCAGCTTGCCAGGATTCTGAATTTCATCGGGGACGGGGCCAATTATCAGGTGAAGCAGAGTCTTCTGGCCCTCGGGACGGGCGGTCTGATCGGCAAGGGTCCGGGTGGAAGCATGCAGAAGTACCTCTTTCTCCCGGATCCGCACACGGACTTCGTTTTCGCGATCTTCGGCGAGGAGACGGGCTTCGTCGGGGCGCTGCTTCTTGTTTCCATGTTTGTTTTCCTGCTCTTGCGCGGGTTAAGGATTGCGGCGAACGCGCCCGACAGGTTCGGTCACATTCTGGCCACCGGGCTCGTCGCCTGCGTGGGTGTGTTCTTTGTTCTCAACATCGGTGTAGTCACGGGTCTTCTTCCCACGACGGGGCAACCTCTGCCGTTCATCAGTTACGGCGGATCGGCGCTGCTTATCAACGCCGTGTGTGTGGGTGTTCTTCTCAACATTTCCGGCCACAGGTCCGGCGAGACGGCCCCGTTTGCGAAGACAAGATGGAGGAAGCGACTCTGACGTAATGAGGCTTTTCCAATGCGTGTTCTAATGGCAGGTGGAGGTACGGGCGGCCACCTCTATCCGGCAGTCGCGGTCGCCCAAGAACTGATTGCGAAAGACAGTACCATAGAAGTGTGTTTTCTCGGCAGTCGCCGCAAGAACGAGGCCGACATCGTGAAAGGTTGTGGGTTCAGGTTCAAACCGATTTCGGCCACGGGGATGCCGAGACGTCTGGGGTTGGGCACCATCATCTTCTTCGTTCGCGGCGTCGCCTCGGTGTTTGAGGTGCTCGTGTTCCTTCTCAGATGGAAGCCCGACGTGATTCTGGGGACGGGGGGATACGTGAGTGGACCCGCGATCGTTATCGGGTGGCTGCTCAGGATACCGTGCATGATCCAGGAACAGAACAGCATCCCGGGTCTGACGAATCGGTTTCTCTCTCGCCTTGCACGAGAGGTGCACCTCACTTTTTCGGAATCCAGACGATACTTCAAGAGAAAGGACAACCTTCGGCTCACCGGAAACCCGATAAGACGGGAGATCACCGGCGGCGACCGCGAATCGACGCTTCGCAAGCTCGGACTCAGCCCCGATCGTGCAACGGTGCTCGTGCTCGGGGGCAGCAGGGGGGCCCACAGCATCAATCTCGCGATCGTGGGCGCACTCAACAAGCTTGCCCAGCGAAGGGACGTTCAGTTCCTGGTGCAGACGGGAACGGAAGACTGCGAGTGGGTACAGCACTCGGTTGCGCCGTTCAAAGACAGAGTGTACGTGCTTCCGTACTTCAACTGGATCGGCGATGCGTACTGTTCCGCCGACCTGGTAATCTGCAGGGCAGGCGCTATGACTGTCTCGGAGGTGGCGGCCTGCGGCCTTCCGGCCGTGTTCGTGCCCTACCCGCACGCCGTCTATGACCACCAAGTTCAGAACGCGAGAAACCTCGTGGAAAGGGGTGCGGCCGAGATGATACTTGACAGGGAGCTCAACGCGGATATCCTTGCCACGACAATCGTTAGATTGATCGCGGATGAGGCCAGGCTCAAGCGCATGGCAATAAACGCTCGCAGTTTTGCGAGACTGGACACCGCAGAAAGGATAGCGAAGTCTCTCATGGAACTTGGGACGCAAGCCTAGAGGAGCAACTCGAATGTACACGACGATAAGGCGCATACATCTCATAGGAATCGGCGGCACCGGGATGAGCGGAATAGCAGAGGTGCTCCTCAATCAGGGCTACGACGTGTCGGGCTCTGATTTGAAGCAGACGAAGATCACACAAATGCTCGAGAGCCTGGGAGGCAAGGTGTTCTATGAGCACGACGCCCGCAATCTGACGGGTGCTCAGGTCGTGGTGATCTCGTCCGCAATAAGGCCCGACAATCCCGAACTGAAGGCCGCGCGAGCGAAGAGCATACCCGTGATCTCCCGCGCGGAGATGCTTGCGGAGCTCATGCGGCAGAAGTACGGGATCGCAATAGCAGGCGCGCACGGGAAGACCACGACGACGTCGATGATCGCCTCCGTGTTGACGCACGGCTACCTGGCTCCCACGATCGTCATAGGCGGACGGCTGAGGTCCTCGAACAGAAACGCAAAGCTGGGGACCGGCCAATTCTTCGTGGCCGAGGCCGATGAGAGCGACGGCTCGTTTCTAAGGCTGTCGCCCACCATAGCAGTGATCACTACGATCGACGAGGAGCACCTGGACTATTTCAAGACCCTGGAGAAGGTGAAGGACGCGTTCGTCGAGTTCGCCAACAAGGTCCCGTTCTACGGTGCGGCGGTCGTGTGCACGGACGATCCCAACGTCCGATCCATACTGCCGCGCATCACAAGGCGCGTCATCACCTACGGTCTGGAGAAAGACGCAGACGTGTCGGCGCTGGCGATCAATCAGAAAGGGATGAACGTCTGCTACAAGGCGTTCTCCAAGGGGGAGTTGATCGGGGAGATCGAGCTCAGGATGCCCGGCCGACACAACGTGTACAACTCGCTCGCCGCCGTCGCCGTCGGCCTGGAGCTGAGAGTCGAGTTCGAGGCGGTCAAGACGGCCCTGGCGGAGTTCCAGGGTGTCGAGCGGAGGTTCGAGGTGAAGGGGGAGTGTGCCGGAGTGATAGTCGTTGACGACTACGGGCATCATCCGACGGAGATAAGGGCGGTGCTCGAAACGGCGCGGGGAATATGGAAAGGAAAGCTGGTGGCGGTGTTTCAGCCTCACAGATTTACCAGAACGGCTCTCCTGTCAAGGCAGTTCGGTGAGGCCTTTGATTCCTGCGACTGCGTATACCTTACCGACATCTATGCGGCCGGTGAGGAGCCCATAAAGGGAATAAGCTCAAAAACCATCGCTACGGAGATCGAGAAGAGGGGGAAGGCACGGGTGGTGTATCAGCCCGACCTGAAGCTGCTGCTTGCGGAGCTCGGTGCAGGGCTTGCGCCGGGCGACGTCGTCGCGACGCTCGGGGCGGGCGACATATCCAGGTTCGGAGAGAGTCTTCTCGAGGCTCTTCGGGCTCGCAAAGAGAGTGTCGGATGCAAGCGGACGTGATTTCAGTCGAGAGACTCAGACTCTCTCCATCACGCCCCGCACACGTGAGGAGGAACTTCCGGGGTGTGCACGGAAACACAGGGGGTGCGATGCAGATAAGGGGCACGAGTCGAGAGTGGAGGGCGGGCGAGCTGCTCGAGAGGATGCGATGTGTCCGGGGCCTTCGTTGTCTCGCTGAGTTCCCGCTGTCTGAGATCACTTCTTTCAAGGTGGGAGGTCCGGCGGACCTTCTGGTAGTTGCAGACGGTGTCGAATCGCTGAGGAGCGTTCTCAGGATTCTCCACGGAGAAGGGATTGGCTATCTGGTCATAGGTGAGGGAACGAACGTTATTTTCTCCGACGCCGGCTTCAGAGGAGTCGTGCTCAAGCTCGGGCCAGGTTTTGACGGCCTCTCGAACGACGGATTGAGTGTCTCCGCCGGAGCCTCGGGCCTTCTTGAGAGGCTTGTCTCGTTCTGCGTGGGGCGCGGTCTCTCCGGCCTCGAGAAGATGGCCGGGATACCCGGCTCGGTTGGAGGCGCCCTGTCCGGGAACGCCGGTGCTTTCGGCGTGAGCATAGGCGACAGAGTCGAGTGGATACGGAGCCTGACTCCGGCTGGAGAAGACGCGCTTCTGCCTCGCGCCGCGCTCGACTTCGCTTACAGGCGCGCGCATTTCGGGTCTGAGGCGGTCTTGACGGAAGTCGGGCTTGAGCTGGAGCACGGCGACGCACGTGCAATGCAGGAGGAAACGAAGGCGATTCTGGAGCGGAGGAGCCGCACGCAGCCATACCAGTATCCCTGCGCGGGTTCCATCTTCAAGAATCCACCCGGGTTCAAAGCCGCAAGGTTGATTGAGGAAGCGGGGTTCAAGGGGCGCCGCGTGGGTGGTGCAGAGGTGTCGTCCGTGCACGCCAATTTCATAGTCAACACCGGAGGCGCTTCTGCCGGAGACATTCTGCGGCTCATCGGAGTCGTAACAGAAGAGGTTGCGAAGAGATTCTCCGTCACCCTCGAACTTGAAGTGAGAATCATTCAATGAGAAGACGCAGGACCAGACTCTACTGTGGGAAGTCGATTTCCAGGAGGAGACTCTCTCCCGACTTTCCCCTGCGGGTCACGTTTCTAGTGCTGGTCGTCGTTCTGGCGATCGCGAAGCTGCCCGACGCCAGGGCGAAGGTCCTGGGATCGAGCATTTTCAGGCTTGAGTCAATCAGGGTCGAGGGCAACAGGTATCTACTTGACTCTCAGGTGTTGTCCGTTGCCGGGATCGAGAAGGGGATGTGTGGTCTCAAGCTGGACGGTGACGCGATTCGTTCGAGACTGCTCAAGCACCCGCGCATCAAGTCGACAGAGGTCCACAAGTTTCTATGGAAGAAGTTGTTCATCAGGGTCGAGGAGCGCACGTCCGTCGCCCTCGTCGATCTGGGGAGGCTGCTCGAGATAGACGAAGACCGCGTCGTGTTCGAGCCGATTCACGCCGCCTACGTTCCGGATCTCCCCGTAATAACCGGTCTCAGCGCCAATAGAGTGGCGTGCGGCGACACGCTCGACAGTCAGCAGGTGAGACAGGCGCTCGCTCTTCTGGAAAGACTGAAGTCGGCCGAAGTGAATTTATTTGGCCAGATTTCAGAGATTCACGTTGACAAAAACGGCGGCTTGACTATGTTAGCACTTGAGTCGGCCGTTCCCCTGTTTCTGGGGAACGAACCTGTTTCTTTGAAGAAACTGCAGGCCCTGAAGATCGCCCTGGCGGACATGCAGCGCAAGGAACTGATTCCGGCCTCCGTGGATTTGAGGTTCAAGGATCAGATTATCGCCAGAGTCGCAAGGGGGAGCGTTTCTGGTGCGGCCTCCCCGGGTGAGGCCGCTGCACCGGGGGCGGCGCTCTTCTAGAGCGGAAAGGCTGGTGTAAGGATGGCATCGGGAAAGGTACTTGCCGGGCTCGACATCGGGACGACGAAGATCTGCGCGATCGTGGCCGAAGCGGACGAGGCCAACCAGATCAACATCGTGGGTGTCGGCACGGTGCCGTCGGAGGGTCTGCGCAGAGGCGTCGTCATCAATCTTGAGAAAACAGTGGCCTCGATCTCCCGTGCCGTGGAGAAGGCAGAGAGGATGGCGGGAATCGAGATCAAGTCGGTCTACGCCGGGATCGCCGGAGATCACATAAGGAGTATCAACAGCCGGGGAGTCATCGCGGTATCACGAAAGGACAACGAAATAGGGCCTGCCGACGTGGCCAGAGTCGTGGACGCCGCCAAGGCCGTCGCCATCCCGGCTGACAGAGAGATAATTCACATCATCCCTCAGGAGTTCATTGTCGACGACCAGGACGGCATAAAGGACCCGATAGGGATGAGCGGTATCAGGCTGGAGGCGGAAGTGCACATCATAACGGGCGCCGTGACCTCCGCCAAGAATCTATGCAAGAGCATCGAGAGGGCGGGGCTCAGGGTGGAGGATCTGGTGCTCGAGCCTTTGGCGTCCAGCCATTCGGTACTGGGGCCCGACGAGAAGAATCTGGGAGTGGTGCTGGTGGACGTTGGGGGCGGCACAACCGACGTGGCGATTTTCTACGAGGGCAGCATAAGACACACGGCGGTCATCGGCCTCGGCGGGGCCAGCATAACAAACGACATCGCCATAGGTCTGAGAACGCCGATTGACAAAGCCGAGGAGCTCAAGATCCAGCACGGCTGCGCCCTGAGCTCGCTGGTCTCGGAGTCGGAGAAGATACAGGTGCCCGGTGTCGGCGGGAGGCCCACCAGGGAATTGTCCAGGCATGTTCTGAGCGCAATGATCGAGCCCAGGATGGAAGAGATCTTCACACTGGCCCTCAAGGAGGTGAAGAAGAATCACGTTCCTGACCTGCTCAGCGCGGGCGTCGTGATAACCGGAGGTGCAGCCGTCATGCACGGCGTGGTGGAGATGGCGGAGCAGATCTTCCAGCTTCCGGTGCGGATCGGGGTTCCTACCGGTGTAGCGGGCCTGGTGGATTCGGTGAGCGATCCCAAGTTTGCCACGGGCGTCGGTCTTGTGCTTTACGCTTTTCGCAGCGACGAGATGGACACGGAATTCTCGAAAGGTCCTTTGTCGCGACTTTCTTCCGGAATCAGAAAGCTGGTCGACAGCTTCTTCTAGTAGCAATTTCTGCGGCTTTGATATGGAGGTGCTGTAATGCTGCTTCAATTCGACCCTGACGACACCAAGTGCGCGAGCCTTCGGGTAGTGGGTCTCGGCGGAGCCGGCGGCAATGCCGTGAACAGGATGATTTCCTCCGGCCTGAGCGGAGTGGAGTTTATATCCGCGAACACCGACGGCCAGGCCCTCGGGCAGTCTCTGGCCACCCACAAGATTCAGATGGGTGCCGAGCTGACGAGGGGGTTGGGCTCGGGCGGCGCTCCCTCCGTAGGCAGAAAAGCCGCGGAAGAATCCGCGAACGAGATAAATGACCTCCTCAGGGGAAGCGACATGGTGTTCATAACGTGCGGCATGGGCGGTGGAACGGGTACCGGGGCTGCGCCGCTCGTCGCTTCGATGGCAAGGGAGCTGGATTGTCTCACGGTTGCGGTGGTCACGAAGCCGTTCTTGTTCGAGGGAAAGCACAGAGCGCAGGTTGCCGAAGCGGGCATAGATGAACTGAGGGAGAACGTCGACACCCTCATAGTCATACCCAACGACAGATTGCTTTCGGTCGTGGAACGGACCACTCCTATTCTGGAGGCGTTCAAGACGGCTGATGAGGTGCTGCTGCAGGCCACGAAGGGCATATCGGATTTGATCACGGTGCCGGGCGTCATCAACCTCGACTTCGCAGATGTCAAGACTGTGATGGCCTCGAAGGGAAACGCACTGATGGGCACGGGCGTAGCCTCGGGCGAGAATAGAGCCGTCGAGGCCGCCCAGCTGGCAGTCTCCAGTCCCCTTCTCGAGGACGTATCGATCGCCGGTGCCTCGGCGCTCCTCGTGAACATCACGGGGGGGCCGTCTCTCTCGCTCCACGAGGCCAGCGAAGCGGCCTCCGTGGTCCTTGAGTCGACCGGCGGTGAAGCGGATGTGATATTCGGCGCCGTCATCGACCCCAAGCTGGAATCCGAGGTGCGCGTAACCGTGATAGCCACAGGATTCGGCAAGAAGGCGCCGACAAGAGCCGAGGTGGCGGATAGAAAACAGAAGGAGATCGGGGAATACGACGAGGAAGGTTTGAAGAGACCGGCCTTCCTTCGCAAGGAGGAAGCGGCCGTGGTAACGCACACGCGCCGGTGGGGCAGGGCGTTCTCCAAGGACAGTCTGGAGATTCCGGCCTTCCTGAGAAAGCAGCTGGACTGAGGAGCGGAACGAGCCGTCCAGGCCGCCTGGCCGGCAGGCGGCCCGGGATCGAATCCTCGCCCGCCCGATCTTCCGCCGGAATCTGTCCTGGAGATACAGACCCAGACGGGGGCTTATGAAGCTTTTCGGCAAGATACTTCAGAGACAGGGAAACGAACACTACAACAGTGGCATCGCCTTTTTCAACGAAGGACAGTACGAAGAGGCCGTCGTTGAATTCGAAAGGGCGATAGAGAGCATCTCCAGCAAGAAAGATCCTTACTACAACCTTGGTTTGTTCTACGCGGCGGAGGCAAGGGCCCACCTTGGCCTGGCTTACTTCAAGAGAGGCGAGCTGGGAAAGGCGGAGCAGGAATTCAAGAAGGCCCTCACGGAGAGCCCCAACTATCCGGACCTCCATTACTATCTGGGCGTCATCTACGAAAGAGCCGGAAGGCACCAGGAAGCCATAAAGGAGCTTGAGGAAGCTCTGGCCGTGAACCCAAGGTACGCCGAGGCACGCTGCTACCTGGCAGTCTGTCTACACGCCGTGGGGAATGAAGAGGGCGCGAAGCAGCACCTCCAGGAGGTGAAGAAGGGCGGCTACGAGCTCCCGGTTTCGCTGAGTCTTCAGAAGAACTCGCACATCCCGGAAGACGCCATTGCGGAGCTGCGGGAGATCGCCAGGAAGAGAACCGAGTGCTTCTCGCTCGTTGACTCTGCCGTCAACCTGTACAACAGAGGTCTGAGGAAGCAGGCGATCGCCGAGCTGGAGAAGGCGATCCTCCTCCAGCCCGGATACGCAGACTTGCGCTTCAAGCTGGGCGTGATGCTGAAGGAGACGGGAGAGACCTCCTCGGCCATCAGGGAGTTCAAGGAAGCCATATCCATCAATCCCGAGTACGTGGAAGCCCACGTTCAGATCGGACTCACATACCTGGCACAAAGCCGATACGAGGAGGCCATAAAACACCTGACGCATACGGCCGATCTCGCCCCGAGCTATGCCGACATTCATTTTCTGGCGGGTCTGGCGCTTTACAAGGGCGGCTTTCCGCAGCACTCGGCGGAGGAATTCAGGAACGCCCTCCAGATTAATCCCTCGTTCTGGAGGGCTCGTTACTACCTGGCGCTCTGTTACCACAGTCTCGACGACACCGACCGCGCCATAAAGGAGCTCAAGGGTTCGCTCGAGCAGGCTCCCGACGCCGGCATGGCGCGGGCCGAGCTGGGAAGGGTCTATCTCGCGCGGGGGGACCACGAGAAGGCGGCGAACGAGTTCGAAATCGCGGTTGGGTATCATCCGGATTTCCCCGACTTGCGGGTCAGCCTGGGTATCTCCTGCATGAGAACCAGAAATTTCGAAAGGGCCAGAGAACAGTTCAGAAGAGCAATAGAGCTGAACCCGCAGTACGCCTGTGCGCACTACTCGCTCGGAAGGCTTCTCATGATGGAGAAGAAGACCGAGGAGGCGCTCGTGCATCTCAAGACGGCGCTCGCCATCTGTCCCGACCACGCCGACATCAACTACTGCATCGGGAAGACCTACTCGCTGGCGGGCGACGACAGGGAGGCGGAGAAGTGCTACAACGCCGCGGTGGCCATAAACAGAAACTACGTCTCCGCACGGCTCGATCTCGCCTTGCTCCTCCAGAGACAGGCCCGCTTCGATGAAGCCAGAGAACACTTCCTCCACGTGCTGAAGATAGAACCCGACAATCCTGTCGCGCGCTCCTACCTGGACGACGATGTCCTGCGACCTCTCGGCTCCTCCCATGTCAAAAGTTTTCCATGACTTGATGGAGTCCTGGCACTTCCCATACGTTCCGGCGAAGCTCAGAAAGAGAGCATCACTCAGCGTGGCGGTGGTCTTCCCAAGCGACTACGCCGTGGGTATGGACAACCTGGGGTTGCAGGGGATCTTCAGACTCTTCGCCTCCGACAGTGACGTGCGCTGCGAAAGGGCGTTCTACGATCAGAACAACCTCGGAGTGTCCCTCGAGGGGAGGCAACCTCTCAGATCCTTCGACGTCGTTGCGTTCTCCATCTCCTTCGAGAACGATTTTCTGAACGTGCTGCGCCTGCTCAAGGCAGGGGGCATAGAGCCGTTGGCTTCGAAGCGAGGGGACGGTGCGCCGCTCGTTCTGGCGGGAGGAATCGCCGCCTTCACAAATCCTGAACCGATCACGCTTTTCATGGACGCGATCTTCGTCGGCGAGGCCGATGAGGCAGTCCGCGAGATTATAGACATCTGCGGCCGCCGGGAGAGGCACGGCAGGGAATCGCTGCTGGAGTCTCTGGCGTCGGTCAGCGGCATGTACGTTCCGTCTCTGCACTCCCCCTTCCTCAGGACGACAGGGGGTCCTCCAACGGCGGCCGTGAGAAGGCGGGTGGTCCGAGAGCTCTCGAGTACCTTCTGCAGTACCTCCGTCTCGAATCCCGGGAGCCATCTCAGGGGGATGTTCCTGGTGGAAGCGGCGAGGGGCTGCCCGAGGCAGTGCAGGTTCTGCGCAGTGACGTCCGTCTACTCCCCGCTCAGGTTCGTCCCGGGGTCTTCGATCCTCGGCCGCGTTCAGAGTGAGCTGGGTGCCTCAGACACGGTCGGGCTGGTTGGGGCCTGCGTGTCAAGCCACCCTGAGCTGATCGACGTTGTCAGGGCGCTGGTGACGAAGAAACTCAGAGTCTCCCTTTCATCTCTACGTGCAGACATGAGAGAAACCGAGGTTCTCGGCCTCATCGCTGCAAGCGGGACCAGGACAATCACGATCGCTCCAGAGGTGGGTTCCGCACGAATGAGAGTGCTCATAAACAAGGAGCTGGATGAAGAGAGTCTAATCCAGACCGTCGTGTCTGCGGCGCGAGGCGGGATTGCAGCGCTGAGGCTCTACTTCATGATTGGGTTGCCAAACGAAGCGCAGGAGGACGTGGAGGCCATCGCTTCCCTCACGGCAAGGATCCAGTCGGCCTTCACGGGTGGACGAAAGGGGGGCGCAGTGACCGTGAGCGTCTCGCAGTTCGTCCCGAAGGCCTTCACTTCCTTTCAGTGGTGCGGTATGGAGGAGAGGCCGTCGCTAAGGAGGAAGTCCGACATTCTCAAGAAGTCCATCTCAGGTCTGAGGGGTGTCAGGCTCAGTGTGCAGAGCCTTCGGGTGTCGGTACTCGAAGCGGCCCTCTCGAGAGGGAACTGGAGGACGGGCCTTGCGCTCCACTCGGCGGTGTTCGAGGGCAAGAGCCTCAAGGCGGCCTGGCGCAGTGCCGGGCTTGACATGGAGAGCGAGGCACACGCCGGACGCGATCCAGAGAATCCCTTGCCCTGGGAGCATCTCTGCACCGGGCGGGGCAGGCGAAGCCTCAGGGAAGACTTCAATTCCGCTTTGGGAAAACGCTGAGCGGGACTGGCGGGACCACTTTGCCTTCGGGCTAGCCGGACATCTCTTTCAACGCGCGAGCTCTTCCCGCGGAAGCCACGGCCTTGCGCACGAAATCCGACCTGAGGCAACGTGTACAGACGTTAAGCTTCTTCGGCACGCCGTCCACTACCACCTTGATTCGCTGCAGGTTGGGCTGCCAGCGCCTCTTGGTGACGTTGTGGGCGTGGCTGATCGCTGCCCCAAACTGGACGCCCTTCCCACAGATGTCGCATCTTCTTGACATAACTGATATACTCCTTGAGAAGTCAAAAGACTTACAATAGAATCTATCAGAGAGTCAGAGGGCCTGCAAGCACAAAAGTTCGGCCTTGTCTCGAGAACGTCATGCTCAAACCCCTCTCCCCCATACAGTACCTAAAAGGCGTGGGACCCGCCAGGGCAGGGCTCTTTCAGAGTCTCGGCATCAACACCGTGATGGACCTTCTGCGCCACTTTCCCCGTTCGTACATAGACAGAACCACCATAAGCAGGATCTCTTCCGTGGCCCCGGGGCAGGCGTGTACGGTCATGGGTACGGTCGTGGGTTTTCAGATAAGACCTACGCGAGACGGCAGGAGAGATTTCATTCTGGTTCTCTCCGACGAAAGCGGGAACATCGAGTGTATCTGGTTCAATCAGCCTTTCCTTCAGCGTGTGTTCAGGGCGGGTCAGACCGTCGTCATGAGCGGAGAAGTCGGCTATTACAGGACCAAGCAGCTCAAGAACCCGGTGTACGAGATTCTCTCGAAAGAGGACCATGAGCTTATCCACACGGGTCGAATAGTGCCCTCCTATCGGCTGACGGCAGAGCTGAGCCAGAAGATGATGCGGGTCACCGTGAAGAGAACGCTCGACGGTTGTCTTCAGATGGTCCGTGAGAGTCTCCCCGAGCACGTTATCAGGCGCAGGAAGCTCATGAACCTTCGCGAGACACTGCGCCAGATCCATTTCCCGGAGAGCTGGAAGTCCCAGGAGATGGCGCGAGAGAGGCTTGCCTTCGAGGAGTTCTTCTTTCTCCAGCTCATCCTTGCGAGACGAAAGAAGAGGTCGCAGGAACCCTCCAGAGCCCTGGCTTTTTCCACGAACGGGCCGCTGTTCAACCGTTTCATGTCTTCGCTTCCGTTCGAATTGACTTCTGCGCAGAAGAGGGTGTTGGAGGACATAAGGAAGGATCTGGGTGCGCGCCGTGTGATGAGCAGACTTCTTGAGGGGGACGTCGGCTGCGGGAAGACCGCGATTGCGATCGCGGCGTCCGTGATAGCAGTAGACAACGGCTGCCAGGTAGCGTTCATGGCGCCCACCGAAATACTCGCGGAGCAGCACTTCGCCACCGCATCCGAGCTCCTGAAGGACGTCGACGTAAATAAGGCCCTTCTCCTGGGCAAGACGAAGCCCAAGGAGAAGAACAGAATTATGAAGGAGGCAGCGGAGGGCAAGATTCAGTTGCTCGTCGGCACCCACGCTCTCATTCAGGAGCATGTCCAGTTCGCGAGTCTCGGGTTCATTGTGGTGGACGAACAGCACCGCTTCGGCGTGCTTCAGAGGGCCGCGCTGGTTGGAAAAGGGGTCTTTCCGCACGTGCTTGTCATGTCGGCCACCCCCATTCCCCGGACTCTCGCCATGACCGTGTACGGAGACCTGGACGTGTCCATCATAGACGAGATGCCGCCGGGCAGAAGGAAGGTGGTCACACGTGCCGTGGAGGCCGGTGAGAGAAAGAAGATCTACGAGTTCGTCGTAAAGAAAGTCCGCGAAGGCAGACAGGCC
>JAZDPI010000115.1:0-3558 GCA_043797775.1 Candidatus Eiseniibacteriota bacterium | reverse complement strand
GCTAATGCTCGGCCCTGTTCGTAAGGTGCCAGGATGACCTTCTTGGTCATTGACAGGTCTGCAAAAAAGTGCTATTATGTGGTCCACCTTGCAGAAAGCCTGCGCTGACCAGAGTCTCGGCATCCAGTAGTCCTGCAACTTCTGCCTGGTAATCAGGTTTAGCTCTAGTTCAGCACATCGAGGGGACTTCCGGGTTCTGCCCTGGAGTTCGCGAAGCTCCCTTCGGTGGGCTGCTGCACTGGCTGACGCTGTTGCCCATCCAAGATTAGACTTCTGCAAAGCCGCATTTGCACTGCGTGAGTTGCTGGGTTGGGCCGTGGCATCGACTGGCATTCGGAAGGCCAGGGTAGGGGTTGGCTATGCACACGGATTCCGCGCAGTACTCGGAAGCCCGTGGTGAACCATTTGCCGTGGATCGACTGTGTAGGCTTGAGGTAGCAGCCATCGTGCACTACGAGCAGGCCTTCTTTATCAGGCAGATCATCGCCGCATCTGTTCCCCTGATATGCCTCCTCGTGAGGCAGTCGATTCCAGCGCTGATGCCCGCCTTCTATCTTGCCGCCGGTGCCACAGGCCTCAACCTCTTCTACTACTGGCTCACGGTCACGCGCAGATTCCGTCCGTCTTTCAAATGGGCTCAGATTGCCCTGGACATGCTCCTGTGGACCACGCTCATCCACTTCACGGGCGGTAAAGAGAGCGTTTTCTTCTTCCTCTATCCCCTCGAAATACTCGTGGCGGCCTTCACTCTTTCTGCCTCCGGGTGTATCTACGCCGCGGTTCTGGCGGGAGCGTTCTACTCCGTTGAGGTCGGCATTCTGCGCTCACCGCCGGCCACAGAGGGTTCTCAGTTGATTAAGCTCGTTTTTCTCGCGGCCGTGGCGGTTCTGTCCGTTCTCATCGTCAAGAAATTGGAGCGCAAGACTCGCGAAGTCAGAAGGCTGAGCGAGCAGTTGCGGGAGCGGGCCGAGAGGGCCGAGGGCGGTCTCGGTGCCGTGTTTGATGGTCTTGGCACGGGCCTGATCATCATTGAAGAGGGCGGCGACGTGCTGCGCATGAATCGGCCGTTCGCCAGTAAGCTGGGGCTCGACGGAAGTCCGGCGCCGCAGAGTTCAAGGTCCGCGTCCGTGCTCGCGGAGACTGCTCCGGCTCCCCGTGCAGTGCTGAAGACAGTGATTTCCAGATTGCTGGCCTCTCTTCCTACCGGGCGGGACACGGGCAATGCACGAATCACCGTTTCAGACGAGCGCGGAGCCCAGCATACAATCTGCTTGACCACGAGGGTGTTCCAGCGACACGGGAAAAGGTGCGTGATGGCGATCGAACAGGGCGAGCCGGGCGATACTTCCGGCCCGAGCGATTCCACGCTGGTTGCGGCACACGAGGTCAAGAATTCCATGACATGCGTTCTGGGACTGCTGTCGCTGCTTCGTGAGGATTTGCCGGACAGGCCGGAGGCGGCTCAGCTCATGGCGAAGATCGCCGGCGCGGTCGAAGGCGTGGACAGGTTCGTTTCGGACCTTCTCCTATACTCGAAGAGGGTGGAACCGCGCCTTGAGAAAGCGGATCTTGTGAGAATCCTTGACTCGGTGGCGGAGCACGTGGCCCTTGGAAAAGAGAACAACCAGAACGTGAGCTTCCTGAGGGACTTCCGCCACGAGAGGCTTGAAGCTCTGGTGGACCCCTGGCACGTGCAGCGCATGACGATGAACCTTCTCATCAACGCTTGTCACGCAGTGGGGGATGGTGGGACGGTGATGCTCAGCCTGCGCAATGAAGACCGCTGTGCCGTCATAGAAGTGAGAGACAACGGATGCGGTATTCCTCCCGAACACCTGGGCAGGGTCTTTGAACCTCTCTTCACGACAAAGGGCACCGGCAACGGCCTCGGTCTTGCAATCGTGAAGAAACTGGTTGAGGCACACAACGGCGTTGTGAGCGTTACAAGCAGTCTGGAGTCGGGCACGACGTTCACGCTGCGGTTACCTCTGGGCGCGTCTCCTCAATTGATCTGTGAGCCGGTTCTCACGGGAGGCGGAGTCTCGCCGTGAAGTCAAGCAGTTCGTCCTCAGCGTGATCGCCCGTTGTGAGAGGCAAGATGAAAGACATTCTCATCGTTGACGACGACCGCCTCGTCCTTGAAACGGTAGCGGAGATTGTAAGACGAAGAGGTCTCAGCTTCGAGACGGGCTCGAGCTCCGAGGACGCGATGTCGTTGCTCCGCGATGAGCTATTTCGTGTGGTGCTCACGGATGTGAGAATGCCGGGTGAGGACGGGTACTCCCTTCTCAAGAAGATCAAGGCCGCACGTCCCGACACGGAGGTTGTTCTCTTCACCGCCTTCGCGAGTATCTCCGGCGCGGTCAACGCTCTCCGAGAGGGGGCGTACGACTACCTGCAGAAGCCTTTCGAACGAGAAGCACTCGAGGGTGTGGTTGACAGAGCGCTGGAGAAGTCCCGTCTTGTCAGCGAAACACAGGAATTGCGCCGGCTCCTGACTGAGAAGTACCGCTTCCGGAATGTTATCACAAGAGACGAATGCCTGCTTGACAAACTCACGCTTCTTGAGACCGTATCTGATTCAAGCGCGACGATCCTGATCACGGGCGAGACCGGCACCGGGAAGGAGCTCGTCGCAAGGTCGATCCACTTCAACAGCGGGAGACGTAGCCGGCCCTTCGTTAAAGTGAATTGCTCCGCGATACCCGAGGGGCTTCTGGAGAGCGAGCTGTTCGGGCACGAGAAGGGAGCGTTCACACACGCGACGGCCCGCCGAATCGGGAAATTCGAATACGCAGACGGAGGCACGATCTTCCTGGACGAGGTTGCAGACATCCCCAGGGGAATCCAGGTCAAGTTGCTGCGCGTGCTGGAGCAGAAGGAGTTCGAGAGGATAGGAAGCAACGAAACGATTAAAGTGAACACGAGGGTCATCGCAGCCACCAATTCCGATCCTGTCCGAGCCATCGCAGAAGGGCGATTTCGCGAGGACCTCTTCCACAGACTGAACGTCATACCCATGCCGCTTCCTCCTCTGCGAGAGAGAAAATGTGACATCCCTCTTCTGATCGAGCATTTTCTGGAGAAGTACGGGCGCACGGGCGAAAGAGCACTGAGACTCTCGCCGGAGGCCATGCGGATCTTCATGGATTACACCTGGCCGGGCAACGTCAGGGAGCTCGAGAATCTGCTGGAGCGGCTTTCCATTATCGTGAAGGGCTCAGTCGTGCGCCCGGCGAATCTTGTCGACCAGATCAGGTGTGCGAATGTCCCGCAGGGGCTTGATGCGGCCAGTTTGCTCGCCCCGCTGGAAGTGGTGGAAAAGGAGCACGTCGCCAGGGTGCTTCGGCATTGCCGGGGCAACCTCGTGAGAACCGCAGAAGTCCTTGGCATCGACCGCACTACGGTAGCTCGCAAGATCAAGAGACACGACATTAAGCGGTGAACGAACGCCCAACCCGGGCGGGCGCCGTGTGGCCGTGAACGTCGTCCTGCGGCGGCTCTCACGGTCATACGTCTGGCCACAACTGCCCGGCAAGTCTCGTAACGCTGTACCTG
>JAZDPI010000087.1:0-6392 GCA_043797775.1 Candidatus Eiseniibacteriota bacterium | reverse complement strand
GAGCGCGGCGCCCAGCACCTTCTCTTCCTCTTCGCTTTTCGGCCACACCGTCCCCGTTGAGAATCCGACACTGCCGGTCCCCAGCACATCCGCGAAAGCGTGGCGCAACGCAAAGAGCTCTTCGTTTGTGGCGAGCGGTGTCGCGTAGAGGCCCAGACTCTCGGGCCCGCTCTCCTTCGACACCACCCTGAACCTTCCCGCCACGGTACCGAGGGCCACTTCCCACGGAACTTCCAGGTCTCCTCCGTCCTCCTTCAGAACCGGAAGTCTTCCCTTTTCTCTGGAGGACGCGAAGGCGAATCGACCCATATCACAAATCCACGGAATCCGGCTCGCGCCCCTGCTCTTCACTCGTCGCAGGCGCCCGTCCTCGGTTTGAAGCGACAGAAGACAGCCCGCCGAGCACAAGGGACAGGCGGACGGAACGTCCTCGAGATCCCACACCCTGGCTTTGAATCTGAACGTTCTGTCCGTAAGAGCACCGACGGGGCAGATCTCCGTCACGTTGCCCGAAAAGGGACTGCGAAGAGCCTCGCCCGGATGCGTGCCTATGGAAGTGGAATCGCCTCGGCCGAAGACGCCGATGTCTTCCGACATAGTGAACTCCGAGACAAACCGGATGCACCTCGTGCAATGGATGCACCTGTTCATGTCGCGAACCACGAAGGGCCCGATGTCTTGTCTCGGGAACGTCCTCTTCTCGAACCTGTATCTGCCTCTACCGCGGCCGTACCAGAAGACGTAGTCCTGGAGCTTGCACTCGCCGCCCTTGTCACAAACGGGGCAATCCAGAGGATGATTCACAAGGAGCAGCTCTAGCACCCCGCTTCTGGCCTCGCAGACGGCAGGGCTGTCCGTCTTCACGACCATCCCGTCGCAGACGGCAGTCGAACACGCAGGTTGGAGCTTCGGGGTTCCCTCCACTTCCACCAGGCACACGCGACAGGAGCCCCTTATCGAGAGGCTCCTGTGATAGCACAAATGGGGAACGTAGACTCCCGCGTCGGAAGCGGCGCGCAGTATCGTCGTGCCGGGTTCCACCGTGACTTCTACGTCGTTGATTCTCGCGCGAATCGGCATACCAAAAATACCCGTTGTCGCTGCTCGTCCCGCCGCTACGAAGCTGCGTCAGGAAACGTAAGACCGGCGCGCTTTCAAAGGGCAGCCCGAGCCGGCGACGTGTGACTCGTATTCCTCCCGGAAACGTGCAATGGTGCTCTGGACAGGCACAACGCCGGCGTCCCCCATGGGACAGAGGGTCTTGCCGCAGATCGAGGATGCGATGTCCAGAAGCAGGTCTATGTCCTGAGAGCGTCCTCTCCCGGACTCAAGATCGTTCAGGACTTTCTCCATCCAACCGAGCCCTTCCCTGCAGGGCGTACACTGGCCGCAGGATTCGTGCCTGTAGAACTTCGTGAGCCTGAGCGCGACGTCCACCATGCAGGTCGTGTCGTCCATCACGATCACGGCTCCTGAACCCAGCGCGGAGCCGGCGGCGGCCAGCGAATCGAAATCCATGAGCACGTCCAGATGCTCCGGCGTGAGCACCGGAGTGGAGGAGCCGCCCGGCATCACAGCCTTGAGGTTGCCCCCGCCCCTCATGCCGCCGCAGTGCCGGAAGAGAAGCTCGCGCAGACTCACGCCCAGGGGCAGTTCGTAAACGCCCGGCTTCTCGACGTGTCCGCTCACGGCAAAGAGCTTCGTACCCGTGTTGCTCGGCGTGCCTATCGAGGCAAACCAGTCGGGCCCGTTCGTCACGATGGAAGGGACGTTGGACAGCGTTTCCACGTTGTTTATGATCGTCGGGCGGTCGTACAGGCCGACGCTCGCCGGGAAGGGAGGCTTGAGCCTGGGATGGCCGCGTTTTCCCTCGAGCGATTCGAGAAGAGCAGTCTCCTCGCCGCAGATGTACGATCCAGCGCCCCTGTGCACGTGGACGTCCAGGTCAAAGCCGCCTCCCAGAATATTCTTGCCCAGAAAATTGCCGGCCCTGGCCTCGGAGACGGCTGACGCAAGCCTCTCGGCGCCAAGGACGAACTCCCCGCGTATGTAGATGTACGCAGTGTTGACGGAAAGCGCGTAACAGGAGATCGCAATGCCTTCCAGGAGAAGGTGCGGGTCATTCTCGATGATGACTCGATCCTTGAACGTGCCCGGCTCCCCCTCGTCGGCGTTGCAGCAGAGATACCTCGGCCCCTGCACGTGCTTGGGCACGAAGCTCCACTTAAGACCTGTCGGAAATCCTGCCCCTCCTCGGCCCCTCAGCTGGGACTGCTTGACGGCCTCCACTATCTCCTCAGGCTTAAGCTCCGCCAGGGCCTTCTTCAGGGCCTCGTAGCCGCCGCGCGACACGTACGTGTCGATCCGTTCCGAGCCGGGGATTCCCAGGTTCTTGAGGAGGATTGTCTCGCCAGCCTTACCTTCCACTCAGACTCCCATCTTCCGGAGGATCGCCTGCACCTTCTCTTGGTTCAGGTTCTCGTGATACTCGTCGTCAACCATCATGACCGGTGGAGTGCCGCAAGAGCCAAGGCACTCGACCGTCTCGAGCGTGACAAGACCGTTCTGGCTGGTCCCGCCCGGAGGGATCCCGAGCCTCTTCACCAGAAAGGCCAGAATGTCTTCCGATCCGGAGAGTGCGCACGAGATGTTGGTGCAGATTCGTATGACGTGACGGCCGCGAGGCTCCCGCGAGAACATCGTGTAGAAGCTCGCCGACTCCCTCACGCGGTTGTGGCTCACCCCCACGACGTCCGCGACGAGCACAACTACGCCCTCGTCGACGCACCCGAAGTCCCTCTGGGCGATGTGAAGAACCGGAAGCAGAGCCGATTCCTGCACGGGATATCTGGACAAAATCTCCTTGATCTCGCCGAGTGCCGACCCGGAAAACTGCCTCTTCACCTGCGACGTCACCTGTCAATCTCCCCCAACACGATGTCTATGCTTCCGACGATGGCCACCAGGTCGGCTATCAGCCGTCCCTCGGCCATCTTTGAGATCGCCTGAAGATTCACAAAGGACGGGCCTCGAACCTTGACCCTGTACGGCTTCGGCCCGCCGTCGCTCACAACGTAGAAGCCCAGCTCACCCTTCGGCGCCTCTATACTCACGTAGCACTCACCCCTGGTGGGGCTGAAGCCTTCGCTCACAAGCTTGAAATGGTGAATCAGCGACTCCATGTCGGTGGAAAGCAGATCTTTCGGTGGAAACGTGATCTTGGGATCCTCCACGGCCGCCGGTCCGGCCGGAAGGCCCTCCAGCGCCTGGCGGACTATCTTTAGACTCTCCCTCATCTCCTCGAGCCTCACAAGATACCTGTCGTAGACGTCGCCGTTCCGGGCGACCGCAATGTTGAAGTCGAATTCTCCGTAGGAAGAATAGGGAGAAGCCTTGCGTATGTCCCAGGGCACGCCGGACCCCCTGAGGTTGGGCCCGCTCACGCCGAGGGCGATCGCGTCTTCGGCGCTGAGGACGCCGACGCCCTTCGTCCTGTTGATCCAGATTCTGTTCTTCGTGAGAAGCGTCTCGTACTCGTTCATGCGCGCGGGGAATTCGCCGATAAACGACTCCAGCCTCCTCACGAACTCCGGAGTGACGTCACGCGCCAGCCCGCCGACTCTCATGTAGCTCACGTTCATTCTGGCGCCGTGCGCCAGCTCGAAGAGATCGTACGTTGTCTCCCGCTCGCGAAACGTGTAGAGGAACATCGTCACCGCACCGATATCCATCGCGTGAGTACCCAGCCACAGAAGGTGCGAGGAAATCCTGGTCAGCTCCGCCATGAGAACCCTGAGATACTGGGCCCTCCTCGGAACCTCCACGCCCAGAAGCTTCTCCACTGCCAGCACGTAGCCGAGGTTGTTGGAGAGAGGGGCGATGTAATCGAGTCTGTCCGTCAGTGGAATGCACTGCTGATAGGTCTTCGTCTCGCAGAGCTTCTCGATGGCCCTGTGCAGATAGCCGATGTGAGGAGTGATCTTGACGACCGTCTCGCCGTCCAGCTCCACGAGCAGCCTCAAGACCCCGTGCGTGCTGGGGTGCTGAGGGCCTATGTTGAGTATCATTCTCTCCGAAACGGCCAACCTTCACTCCTGGTTCGTTGTTCGAGTGCCGGTTCGCTGCTCAATCTCTGTCCGCTGCCAAATCCCCGTTGCCTCGCGAATCCCGTCCCGCTCACCTGACGGGGAAGTCCTTTCTCAGGGGAAAGCCCGAGAAATCGTCCGGGTTGAGAATCCTTCTCAGGTCGGGATGCCCCGTGAACTGAATGCCGAACATGTCGTAAGCCTCTCGCTCATGCCAATTGGCGGTCGGCCAAATCTGAGACACGGACGGCAGTGAAGGATCGTGCTCCGAGAGCCTGACCTTGAGCCTCAGCCTGGAGTTGTGCTTCGTGGAGTAGAGGTGATACACGACTTCGAATCTCTCGGCCCTTTCCGGCCAATCCACACCACACAGATCGGAGAGGAAGTCGTAGCGCAAATCCGGATCGTCTCTGAGAAGCGCCGCCGCCTTCGTTATCATCTCTCCGGCGATGACGGCCGTGAGTTCGCCCCCGCGCTCCTTCGTCTCGACGACGGCCTGGGCCCCCAGGCTCCGTCCAATTTTCTCGACGGCCAGTCGCGCTCTGTCCATAATGCTACGTCACCCAAAACCGCGGGCTCACGCTTTCTCCCAGAGTCTTCGCAAAGGTTCTTTTTCGATCTTCTTCTGGAGCTTCATTATTCCGTATATGAGTCCTTCGGGCGTGGGAGGACAGCCGGGCACATAGACGTCCACGGGGAGGATGCTGTCCACCCCCTGAACCACGCTGTAATTGTTGAAGATGCCACCCGAGACGGTGCAGGCGCCCATGGCGATGACCCACTTGGGCTCGGGCATCTGCTCGTAGACCTTCTTCAGAACAGGCGCCATCTTCTGAGTCACAGTGCCGGCCACTATCATCAAGTCAGCCTGCCTGGGCGAGGCTCTGAAAACCTCGGCCCCGAAGCGGGCCAGATCGAATCTGGATGCCCCTGAGGCCATCATCTCTATCGCACAGCAAGCGAGTCCGAACGTCACGGGCCAGAGCGACGATTTCCTCGACCAGTTCACCATCTTCTCAACGGTGGTGAAAAGAACGGTCTTCTCGATGAATCGCTCGGCCTGACTCTTCGGATTCTCAGGAACAAGACTGCTCAATCAGTCCTCCCAGTCCAGGACTCCCCTTTTCCACAGATATACGTAACCCACGAGGAGTATCAGAATGAAAAGGCCCATCTCGACGAGCCCTATGAAATTCAAGTCTCTGTAGACGACGGCCCACGGGTACAGGAACGCCGCCTCGATGTCGAAAATGAGGAAGGCCATTGCGATAAGATAGAACTTGACGGGAAGACGGAGTCTGGCATCGCCGGTCGGGAGGATGCCGCATTCGTATGGAGAGAGCTTCTCCGGTGTGGGCCGCTTCCGGCCGATGAGGTGAGAAAGCAGGAGAATCACCGCGGACAGACCCACGGCCAGGCACACCCAGATGAGAATGGGAAGGTATCCCAAGAGCATCTAGCAAGGCTCCGCGATAGAGTCTAGCAGTCCAAGGCGAGCTTGGGAAAGAGCGCTCCGAACACTAGCTCTCCATGCTAAGGGAACGAGTGTGCCTAGTCAAGCGGGTTTGCAGAGGATCGTGTCTCGTGACCTCGGGAAGCGAGCCGGAGCAGGCAGGCGCCGCAACGGCTCAGTCCTCTTCCAACTCCGTTATCGAGATGGATCCGTCGTCCGTGGATATCCTGATGGAGCCACTGCCGTCGCCTATTCTCGCGACCGTTCTGTGCCTGCTTCGGACGTCGAACTGGACCGGCACAGATACGAAGACGTGACCGTCGTCCGTGCGCGCTTCCAGCAGTGCCGAAAGAGACGGCGCGATTCTCAGCGTCACGGAGCCGTCGACGCTCGAGATTCTCCACCCCTGCCCGGCCTCACTTCCCTCGAACGCCCTCACAAGAACGCTTCCGCCTTCGGCAGAGGCGCTCAGATCTCGAAGGACTCCGTCAACCCTCACGCTTCCGACCGTCGAGCTCACCTCAACCGCACCCCTGACCTGACGAAGAGAGCAGGAGCCGTCCACCGAGCGGCAAACGACGTCTCCGTCGATCCCGTCCAGCTCAATGGAGCCGTCCGTGGTCTTCACGTCGACGTTGCCCGTCACGTCGATGAGGCGGCAGGAGCCGTCCACGGAGTGACACTTGACATTGCCGGCCACGGAACGTACCTCTATCGACCCGTCCACGGCCGCGAGCACGTGGTTGCCGTCAACCTCCCTCACACGAATGGATCCGTCCACGCTCTTCAGATCGAGCGTGCAGTTCTTGGGAACGTAGAGCTCGATGTTGATTGCATACGAAGAGACGTTCCAG
>JAZDPI010000070.1:0-11849 GCA_043797775.1 Candidatus Eiseniibacteriota bacterium | reverse complement strand
TCTTCCGCCCTGGCCCTGTGCGCGTCAGGCACGAGGTCGAGCAGGCCGTCTCTGAGTCTCTTGGAGTCGTACAGCAGATAGAACGTGGCGACGGGAACGAGAATCAGACTTATCAGCCGTATCACAAAATTCACCGCAGTGTAAACGCCTTTCCCTATGAATCTACCCGACTCAAGAGAGATCTCCCCCAGCCGTCCTTCGAGGGACGAAAGCCAGTTGGAGACGAACTCCGTCTGGCCGTATTGGACCTCGAGGTCAGCCACCAGACTCCGGAGCCTCTCCAGGTAAGACGGGAAATCCACAAGCGCACTCCCTATCTGTGACACGGCGGCAGGCACGACCCTGTAAAGAAGAACGCCGACGACAAAGAGGGCTACAAGGACAACGACCGAGGAAGCAAGACGGCGACCAAGGTGCAGTCTGGTGAAGGGACACCTGAGCTTCTCAAGAAGATCCACCGTCGGGCTCAGCGCATGCGCAATCAGCATCGAGAAGATGAGAATGACCATCACGTCCCGTGCCTCGTAGAGGGCCCACAACACCAAAACACCGAAGCCCGAGCCCAGAGAGATTCTCATCCACTTGCCGGCGCGTGCGTCTGTGGTCAACCTGATCCTTGCTCCTTCCTTACGGCCAATGAAGGTGTCACTTGGCGAGAAGACTCGCTATCTTGCGCGAGACGGAGGCAGGCGAGGAGAAGAAGCCGGACGCCCTCATCCGAAGGAGAAGATGTGTGGCCCCTCCCTTCCTCGACCTCAGCTCGACCTTGAGAGTGTACCAGTACATGTATAGTTTCAACATCCCAAAGAGTATGACAAGCAAGGCACCCAGCTTGAGAAAAGGCCTTCCTGGGTCGTGGCGGATTCTCACCAGACTGCGCATCGAGTGATAGTCGATCCTCACCAGCACTCCGCCGAGCGACGCTTCCTCGCCCGAGGAAAGCTGGGCAACGGCTTGCCGTCCGGCGCCACCCGATTCCTTCTCGACGCCCGCCGGAGAAACGGCCGCGCGAATCCGACCAGTTCCCACTCCGCTCACTCTCCGCAGACCGTGCCTGTCCGTCTCCCCCTCGATGACAGACGAGGCCAGCTCGACGCGCCTGTCTCCCACGGCCACGATCGCCGGAAGGGCAACGTTCACGGTCTCGTCCAAAGCGGGCAGAACGACCCGCGTCACCTCGAAGAACGGCCCCTGTGAAAGGCAAAGCCCGAGCGAGGCGGCTCCTCTGCTCGATTGCACCGACACCCTCTTTGAGCGCCCCCGCCAGTTCACGTCGAGAACACTGCCCCAATCGGTCAAAACCGCCTGCCGTCCGCCCGTCTGCGCAACCAGCGGGAAGACACCCGAATCACTCGGCCAGTCTCCACCGCCCCGCGAACCACGTCGCCACGGAACCAGCGGCTCCTTGTAATGCCTGGCGAAATCGACGAGCCTGACCTCTATCACGTCCTCGCCCGCTCCACCAGGTTCGGCGGGTTCCCTTCCTCCCAAGAGCCTCATGAGCCTCGTCTCGCGAGCGTGAGAAGGGAGATTAGAGCTCTTGCCCTCGTCCACGTAGAGCATTCCCCCCCACGAAAAGAGATAGCTCACTGTAAGTGCGAGAAGAAACACCGCCGCGACGGCGTGGAAGAGAAAGGAGCTGACGGCGGGAGAAACGCCTCTCACCGCAGTCACTTCAGACCGTCCTTCGTCCGTCGCGATTCTCTTTCCCCTGAAACCTATCGAACGCAGGAGGACGGGGAATATGAGCAGTATGTCGTCCATGCCTTTCGGGATCGAAAACTCCGACTCGTACACCATCGTGCCTCTCGGTCCCCTGAAGACCCCCTCCTTTGACCGCGCGTGTGCACACAGAACCAGTGCCGCCAGAAGAAGCAGGTAGAGCAGCATGAACCACCACGAACGGAGCACCCCCAGCAGGCCGAGAGACTCGTACACGCCGTACAGCCTCTTGCCGAACGTCGTCACGTAATACGCCTCGTCCATGCCCTGCGGGAAAAACGTCACCAGGAGCGTGGCAACAGCGACCAGAGACATAAGAACGACTGCGAAGTCCATGGAGGAGAGATTCCGGTAAAGGGGATTGCGCTGAAGCCTCGCCTCACGCACCTTGGCATCGTCGAGAGTCTTCTTCATTTCCCCACCCATTCAGAGTTAAGGCAGTCTCTCGAGCCCCAGTCCGCGCAGCAGCCCCTGCGGCAGATCGAAGGAGAGAACCGACACAACAACTCCGCAGAAGGCTGCGGAATACGCCATGAAGATCCTGGTCACGGAAGCCGGCCTGGAAGCGGACAAGTGCAGTATGATCGTGCACGCCACCAACACGAACAGCTGGGCCGCAATAGACCTCTGCCAGAACCAACCACGACTTGCGATCTGGAGGCAACCTATCCCGAAGGCCAGAAGACCGGACGCCAGAAGCGGGTAGGCGAACCGGACCAGCTGCAGGGAGAGAAAGGCCGTCGCGTCCGGTGCCGAAGACATGGGTAACCTGGTTCTCTGCTTTTCGAGGGAACCCAAGCCCGGAAGCCCCCTCAGCTGAGCGGCGTATGCAAGCACGAGAGCAGCGAAGGCGAGGGGCACCGAAAAACCCGGCCACCAGACAAGAAACACCTTCGTGACCGACAGACAGGGCAATCTCACATACTCAAACGAGAGGCAAAGGTATGCGGTGGTGAGAAACGCCGCAAGAACGCCGGCACTTGTCACAAATGTCGATCTGAACCACCTCGAACCAACGAGACACATCAGGGCACAACACAGAGCAAACCAGGAAAGCAGCTCGACCCGTTCCATGAAGGGAGGTCTGCCCGCGGACACTCCTCGCAGCGCCATGAAGCAGGCGTGCACCACCACTGCGAAGGCCAGAGTCCTGACGCGCAGGCCGGGTCGCAGCGTGTTCCGACGCCTGCGAAAGGCCAGAAGCAGGAACGAAACCCCGTACGCAACGGACGCCGCCACGAGAACGGCCAGCTCGAATGGCCGGGAAGTGCACGTTTCGAGAAATACTTCTATGGCAGCCTCCTGCCGCTGTGGCCGGCTCAGTACACCCGAGCCTTGACTCCCGTGAGCCTCTCAAGAAGCCGCGCGATGTCTTCCAGCTTCTCCTTGCTCAGGCGTTCGACCTCCAAGGACGGGCTCTGCCTGTCCAGCGTGTATATCTGGACGTCGCTCGGCTTGAGCCGTCCAACCAGCTCTACCCATCGTGCTATCGATTCCTCGCTCGAATTCAGATTTGTGAGAAGCGTCTGCAGCCTGAAAGAGCCCAGGCTCTTCAGGCCCTCAATCACTCCGGAGAGCTCGACGCCCTTGCAGGGTCTGTTGAACGAGTCATACGTGCCCTGGTCCGCACAGTCCAGCTTCATGATCCTTACGTCCAGCTCCTCCAGCGCCTCCCTTGTACGCGCGTCCGCCACCGTCGTCGAGTTGGAAAGAATGGCCACGCGCGCTTTCGGCAGAAGCCTGTCGCGCGACTTCTTGACGGCGCCTACGATCTCGGCGAAGCCGGGATGTAGCGTCGGTTCCCCGTTCCCGGAAAACGTGATGTACGAGGGCATCACACCGATCTCTCCCAGTTTGCTCAGATATTCGTCCAGCGCCAGGCGGACGTCGCTCGCGTCCGGCAAGTCGGAGACGTGTGCCTTTGCGTCGAGAGTCCACTCCTTGGTCCACCCATACTGGCAGTAGACGCAGTTGAGGGAACACAGTTTGTACTCAAACGGCAACACGTTTACCCCGAGGGAGCATCCGAGTCTTCTCGACGCGACGGGGCCGTACACGATCGACTTCTGCAATTTCAGTAATGACATGGTCTCTCCTCAAGCGGACCTGACTCTCACACCCAGGCCCGCCTCCGTCGGAAGCACGAGCTTCCCTTCCTGCACGCCGACGCCCACGAACGGGTCATCGGCAAGCAGGAGATTCCCGTCCAGATCTGCGTAGTCTACTGCGGGGGAAAGATGGGCCGCGGCAGTTATGCCCACGGACGACTCCACCATGCAGCCAAGCATGACCTTCATGCCCAGCGCACGCGCGACGTGGATCATCTTGAATGCTTCACGCAACCCGCCGCACTTCATCAGCTTGATGTTTATCCCGTCCACCGCTCCCGCCAACGCTTCGATGTCGCGGGAGGTCCTCACGCTTTCATCGGCCACGATCGGCAGCGGCGCGTGCTCTCTCACAAACCTCATGCCATCAGGATCCCCGGGCGGTATCGGGTGCTCCACGAACTCGATCCCGAACTTCTGGAGGCGGGTTATGTTGCGCACCGCTTCCCTGGGTGTCCAGGCGCAGTTCGCGTCAACCCTGATCGGTTTGTCCGTGACGTTCCTGATGGCCTCCAGCACGGGTTCGTCTCTGCCCGTGCCCACCTTGATTTTGAGGATCTTGTACTGAGTCGCCTCCTGAGCCTTCCGTTTCATTACCTCGGTTTCGTCGATCCCTATGGTGAACGAAGTCACGGGGGCAGCGTCCCTTGAGTACCCGAAATATCTGAACAACGGAATTCCCAATCTCTTGCACACGATGTCGTGGAGCGCGATGTCGATGGCGGCCTTGGCGGCCGGATTGCCTCCGATCTTTCTTTCCATCCTCTCGGACACGTCTTCCAAGAGAAAGGGATCCTCGGGCAGCTCGGACTTCAAAGTCTCCAGGGCGGACATAACCGTGGACTGGTTCTCGCCGTAGAAGGCGGAAGGCGCAGCCTCTCCCACTCCAACCACGCCCTCGTGCTCGATTCTGACAATCGCTCCACCGAAGGTGTCAGAACCTCCGCGCGAAATCACAAATGGATAACGCGTCTTGAGAATCAGGGGCTCGTATGAAAGACGCATCTGCCCTTCCCTCCCGTTCTCATTCTCTCCAGGACAACGTCGACCAGCTTCCCCGGGCCGTACTTGATACAGTCTGTGGCAGGGACTCCGGTCTCCTTCTCCGCCTTTGCTATTTCCGACCGGGTTTCGGTCTCACTGAGGTCAAAACAATTGAGTGCGATCCCTACGACGGGCGCCGGTTTGAGGCCCCTCAAGACCTCTTCGTGCATCCTGATGGCGTCAGAGAGGGACGGCACCGGCACGGCATAGTCGCTGATGAACCGACGGCTGGGCTGATGGCACATGATCAATGCGTCCGGCAGTGAGCCGTGGAGAAGCGCAAGGGCCACGCCCGAGTAACCCGGGTGAGCCATCGCACCCTGCCCTTCAAGAAAGACCACGTCGTTTCCGACCGCTCCATCCAGAACCAGCTTCTCGGCCGCACCGGCGATGAAGTCTCCCGCCACCCTGTCCACGGCAATCCCTTCTCCAGCAATGTATATGCCCGTCTGTCCCGTCGGGGCGAAATGAACCTTGAGACCCCTCATCCTGGCCTCCATGGCCATCTCCAGTGCAACCGTCATTTTCCCGGTTCCGCAGTCCGTGCCCACGGTCAGTACGACAAACGCTTCGACTCCTGCCGCAAGGCCGCGGGCCACCGGTACATCGTCCGGCACCTGCCTCAGGTCTACGAGGGCAACACCCCTCTCTCCGGCCAACTCCACGAGCTCCGCGTCCTCTGAGAGGAGTGTGTGCAGGCCGCTGTACAAATCCAGGCCACGGTCGACGGCCTCCTTCAGAATCCCTCTCCACTCCTCGGGGAGCCTGCCCCCCTTGGGAGCGATGCCGATGAGGAGAGCGTCGGGACCGAATCGAAGCGAGTCCTCCAGAGAGGAAACGACGGGAATCGCCCCCCCGAAGCCAAGCGCTTCTCCCGCGGTCTGCCCGGCCCGGGTGCTGTCAATGACTGCCACAACCTCGTCCTGCCTGTACCTGACCACGCACGAGGCGGTCTTAGAGCGGAGCACGCTGAAGGAGCCCTCTGCGAGTATGACGAGTCGCTTCTTGTTCACGGCCGGATGCCTTGTCGATTTCGAATGGAACTGAAATGAACCCGCTTTGTCCCGAGTGAGAATGTCCGTCACTCAAGCGTCCAGTGAGTATGCCACAGTGTGGTCCACGAGTCTACATCAAAGACCCCTGCGTTGGTCTCCGAAGTCGCCTCACGGGCGGCCGAACAAGGTCGGCCGTGCTGTGTGCTCCGGATTTGTGGCCGGCGCGGACTCCACCGGCCTTGACTCCAGGCCCCCCAAAAAACTAGAATGCCGCTCGTGGAATACAGATGGCGTTTCATAACCAGGGAGGCCTTCTCTTTCTACGCCGTAGTTGACGCCGGTCAGAGGCTCTGTGCCGGAGCGGTGACGACTCGTCACCGAAATCTCCCGTCGGGGACTCAAGCGGACTTCAATCTGTCTTCGCGGGCGGCGGAAGAAGGCTCCGTCGCGGAGAACAGGCGCGCACTCCTCAATGCCTTTGAGCTCGAGGAAGAAGAGGCGGCTTCACCGGAGCAAACGCACGGAAGTCTTGTCCTCGGGGCGGATTCTCCCGGCCTGTACCCCCACGCAGACGGTCTGGCCTCATCTAACGCTATGATTTGGCTGGGGATTCTCGTCGCGGATTGCGTGCCGGTGTTCGCCTTCCGGCCGGATCTCGGTGTCGTGGGTGTCGCGCACGCCGGCCGCACAGGCACGTCACAAGGCATCACGGCGCAGCTGATAAGGCTCATGACGTCACGGTTCCTGCTCGACCCCGGGGAGCTCGTCGTGGCGCTGGGGCCTTCCATAGGCCCATGCTGCTACGAACTCGATGCCGCCACTGCCTCGACACTTGCTGGCGAATTCGTGATCCAGAGAAAAGAGAAGCCTTCCTTCGACCTGTGGAGCGCGAACATCTCTCAGGCCGTGGAGGGGGGAGTTCCGTTCGAACATGTTCTGCCTCCCCCAGCCTGCACGTCGTGCAGCTCGAACGTCCTGTTCTCTCATAGGGCGGACGGAGGTCGAACGGGAAGACAGATCGCCGTCACGAGGGCCGGAGGGCTGCGAATGGGGCTCGGTTCCGGCTGAGACGCGCCCGGCCTGCCGGAGGCTCGCGATGCCCGACTGCCTCCGGATGAGCGACCTTACGGCAAGGCGGTGGCAAGCGCCGTCGCGAAGTCTGCCATCAAGTCAGAGGATTCCTCGAGACCGACTGAAACCCTTATCAGTGCGTCGGAGACTCCAGCCGTGGCCCTCTCTTCGGGAGAAAGCCAGAAATGGCTTGTCGTGGCGGGCTGGGTGACCAGTGTCTCTACTCCACCCAGACTCGGGGCGAGTCTCGCAATTCTGAGCGATTCCACGAAGCGCGATGCCCCCTCAAGGCCACTCTTCAGCTCGAAGCTCAACATTCCGCCGAAACCACTCATCTGCGCTTTTGCAATTGCGTGATCGGGATGATCTTCAAGGCCCGGGTAGAAAACGCGGCTCACCCTCGCGTTCCCCTGAAGGAAACGGGCCAGCTCGGCGGCGCTCTTGTTCTGCCTCTCGACTCTGACACCAAGCGTTTTGAGCCCCCTCAGGAGAAGCCACGCAGCGTGGGGGTCCATGACGCCGCCCAGCACTTTCCTGAGAGCGCGAACGACGCCGATGGCCTCAGCGCCTCCGCTTACACTTCCCGATACGACGTCGCTGTGTCCCGCCAGGTACTTGGTGCCGCTGTGAACGACCATGTGGGCCCCCAAGCCCAGCGGCCTCTGGTTCAGGGGCGTCGCAAACGTGTTGTCGACGACGGTTCTTACGCCCTTTTCCGAGGCGAGCGCACAGAGCTTTCGCAAGTCAACGACCCTCATTGTCGGATTCGCAGGACTCTCGACATAGAGAAGACGCGTCTCCGGCCTGAAGGCCCGGTCGATTGAACTCACGTCTGTCCCGTCGACGAAGGTGACGCCGATCCCGAGCCGCGGAAACAGGTCCCTGAACAGTTCGTACGTACCCCCGTAGATGGCGTTCATGGAGACCAAGTGCTCACCGGAGGAAACCAGCGCGAGCAACGTCGTCGAAATCGCCGCCATGCCCGAAGAGAAGGCGAGGCTGTCCTCCGCCTCTTCGAGCGCGGAGATCTTCTCCTCGACGGCGCGCACGGTAGGATTGCCGTGGCGGGTGTACACGTAGCCCTTCTGCCTGCCGCTCGCGACGTCCACGATTTCCTGCGTGGTCCTGAAGGCAAACGTCGAGCTTTGATAGATGGGCGTCACTACGGCACCGGTGGCGGCGTCCGTGTGACTTCCCGAGTGGACACATCTCGTTGAAAAGCCTTTCTCGTGTTCTTTCATCGTTTACTCCCGTGTCTCCTCTCAGCCACGCCGCAGGGCTTTCACAAGGCAGCCGCCCCGAGGCTCGATTTCTCCCTGGCCATCACGAATCCAGGGCCCTGGCGTACAACTCGACGTACTTCTCAACCACGTCCGATATCGAGAATCTGCGTACGGCCGCCTCTCGCGCCTCCCTTCCCATGCGGGCCTTTCTCTCGGAGTCGCGGAGCAGAGTGAGAACGGACGCGGCCATCTCTTCCGCAGCGTACGGGTCGTGCAGAAACCCCGTTCTCCCGTGTTCCACCACTTCCTTCACTCCTCCTACGTTCGTTGCCACAACGGGCACGCCGCAACTCATGGCCTCAAGGCAGACCAGTCCGAAGCTCTCCTGCTCGCTGGGAAGCAGAAGCACGTCCCCCAGGGGAAGAACGCACTCGATGCACTCCTGATTACCGAGAAACAAAACGTCCTCCTCAATCCCCAGTTGTTCGCACATCTGCTCGGCGTTGAGCCTGTCCGGGCCGTCTCCAATCATGAGAAGCCTGCACCCAATCTCCCGTCTCACCCTAGAAAACACTTGAAGCACACCCGTTATGTTCTTCACTGGTCTAAAATTAGACGCATGTATCAACAGGTGCTCGCCCGACGGGCAGAACACGCTCTTCTCCACCACGGCGCCGTCGGGACGGAACTTCTGAGGGTCCACGAAATTGGGGACGACCTCGATGCTCTTCTGGGTCTGGAAGATCTCCTCGGTGCGCGCCTTCAGATACCGGCTCACGGCCGTAACGCAGTCGCTGGATTCGATACTGAACTTCGTGATCCTGTGAAACGACGGTTCTTGTCCCACAAGGGTGATGTCCGTTCCGTGCAGCGTAGTCACCGTCGTAAGCGGCGCGGGTTTAAGCATGCTCTTGGCAAGAAACGCACTGACAGCGTGGGGGATGGCGTAGTGAACGTGCAGGATCTCAATGGCGTGCAGCTCGACCACCTCTGACATCTTGGCCGCCAGGCTCAGGCTGTACGGTGCATCAAGAAAGAGCGGGTAGAAATGGGTGTCAACCTGATGGAAATACGTGTTCTTCTGGAATTGTTTGAGCCTGATGGGAACCGAGTACGTTACGAAATGCACCTCGTGCCCCCTCCTGGCGAGCTCCATCCCCAGCTCCGTGGCAACTATGCCGCTTCCCCCGGACGTCGGGTAACAGGTGATGGCAATTCGGAATTTCTTCACGATCCGCATTCCTCCGGGCATCGAGCCGACTCGCCGCTGAGAGTGGTCTCAGGCCCTTCCGTTACACAGTAGTGCAGCCGGGTCTCCGACTCGAAGCGGCCCTTCGTGGAGAAACCCCTCTGCGTAGTCCGTGCCGATAATGCCCCCGAGATATCTTGCTCTTTCTTCGATCAGCTCCAGAAACCCCGGTGCGTTCAGACGGGTAGGATAAGAATCACCGCTGTCCCTTCGAAATTGACTCCTGTATGCTTTCACGGCGCTCATTTTCTTCCGGTGGAAACGTGTTACGTCAACGACGATGCTCGGCTCAAACCGAAGATCGCCCATGTAGTAGAGGAGTCCGGAGGACCTGTGCGGTCTCCCTCTGGCCTCGAAACGCCTGAGCCCGGCAAGAAACATGGCTCTTCTGAGCATCTCGCCGGCCTCCATGTGGTCCGGATGCGACGACGCTCTGTGCGGCGCCAGGACAAAGGAAGGCTTGTGCTTCCTCAGCGCTTCGACCACGGCACGAATCTGGAGCCTTTCCGAGTGATCCAATCCGGTGTCGGGGAGCCCAAGACACTCTCTCCATGCCACCCCGAGGATTCCGGCCGCCTTCAGGCTCTCTCTGATTCTAATGCGCCTGTCGCCGGAACTTGCCATCTCGCCATACGTGAGATCGATGATACCGACTTCGTGCCCGATTGAGGTCAGCCTCGCAACGAGCCCGCCGCAACTCAACTCGATATCGTCGGGATGCGCACCGACTGCGACTACCCTCATACTGTCCTCCTAGGGAATATCCATCGTAACGATGTGGTGATAGAAACGCCCTTCGAGGCACCGGCTCACGTGAGACGCCGCGGTCTCCCTAACCTGACCGACGAAACGCTCGCCCTTATGAACGACAGGCGAAAGGCAGCAATAACCTCTCTCCTGAAGGTCACCTCCAGGGCACACGAACTCTCTCGCCCGCCGCAACACCGGCGACTCCGCCAGAAGGCGTTTCCTCGCCGCCGCGAGGAATTCCCCTCTGACTCGTCGCACCTCGGACTCCACGCGGCGCCTGGACGAGGCAGCGACTTCCTCCAGGGAGCGGCCCAGAGAAGGAGCGACTCGCTCGACTCTCCCGAAACCGGAATCAACCTCGTCGCCAAACAGCGCCAGCTCTCTCGCAACGTCCGGCGGGACGCTTCTCCCTGCGCGCTCGCTCACGACCGCGTCAAAGGACGTGACGACGGACGACAACGCTTCGGGCTCGAGACCCAATGCCGAGACAACGCTCTCCGGCACGATTGTCTGGCTGAGCCGGGGGACAACCGGCGCCTGCGTCAAATCAAGGGCCCGATATATCGCAGAGGCCACGACGTAATAGCAGATCTCGGAGGGGCCCACCACGTTCGCGGCTGACCCCAGGACGTCGTCCCGCACGACCGGCCCCAGAAGCACGTTGGGTAACAGTTCAACCTCACCCTTCTCCCACCGTTCGGACACGGACTTCAGCTCTTCGCGCAGGAGCTTTCGCCTCCTGCCGCCTTCTTTGACGAAAAGACACACCTCCGCCGAGCGCTGCGTGACCGGGAGCGCGTATCCACCCGTCTCAAGCCGGCGAAGGGTCGTGTCGATCTCCGACCGTGCCTGCTCCCGGCGCTCCAAGTATGTGCCCACGACGCGCCTCGACCGCTCCTGCACAGAACCGAGCCTGCTGTCAACCACCACCAGATCAGACGGTCGAAGCAGGCGAATCAGAAGCGACGAGACGAACTCACCCCAGTCCTGTGACACTGAAATCGCGTCCTCGATGCATCCGTCGAGATACGCGCTCCCCTCGAGCCCCCCGAACTCGCGCATCAGCTGGTCTACGGCCGGTAGGAGTGCCGCGGTGGACATCGCTCCCACCATGAGTCCTGTCGTATGCGCGTCGTCGCGAACCGCGAATCGCCTGCTGGAGAGATCGGAGGCGAAGAAGTCGGCGCGGGATACTTCGGCAAAGTCACTGTCGTCTGCCGCGCTCCAGAACACAGGCACGAACGTGCGTCCGCTTCGCCGCGAGAGCTCTTCAGAGAGAGACACCGCGGTGGCCGTCTTGTAGAGCGTGTAGAGCGGACCGCCGAAGAGACCAGGCTGCTGGCCCGTACAGATCGCCGTTGCGTCACCGGAGGCCAGAGCTCTTATGGCGCCTGCGGCGCCTTCCCCGGCCCCGATTCTAAGGTTGTACTCCAAAACCTCGTCCCAGAGCCGCTTCCCCGGACTCCCGTCTCCCGGCTTCCCCAGATTCCCCAGACGGCCCGCATCGAGCAGTCTCAGAGAGCTCAGCTCGGGGGGGAGTCTCTGCGAAAGGTAGTCCAGGAACAACCGGGGAAATCGGAAAAGCCCAAGCTCAAACGGCAAGGCCGTCCCCTTCATGGCTTCTTCCTCGAGAAGATGAGAAGCCGTTGAGACACCGAACGGTCGAACGGCATCCCAGTGTAATCGC
>JAZDPI010000058.1:0-2484 GCA_043797775.1 Candidatus Eiseniibacteriota bacterium | reverse complement strand
GGATGAACTGCAGAAGGCTCAGGCGCTTTTCGACGTCGGCTCCGTGGCGAAGGGTGACGTCCTGAAGGCGAGAGTCAGAGTCTCGCAGAGCGAGCTTGAGTTGATAGGCGCCGAGAACAGAGTGAAGTTGGAACGCTCGAGGCTGGCGAAGCTCCTGGGATTCCCGGTCGACACGCCGCTCGAGATAGTCGAGGATTTGGGGGGGGAAGAGCCGCTGGTGAGCGTGGAGAATGCAGTCCCGACCGCGCTCGCGAGGCGCCCAGATTTTCTTGCAGCCGGAGAGGATTACAGGACCGCCAGGTCGGGACTTCTGGCCGCGAGGGCGGCGAGGCTTCCCAGCATCTACACAAGCGTGCAGTACAGCTGGTCGGACAACGCTTTTCCGGAGACGAGTGAATACCTGAGAAAGAACTACTCCTGGGACATCAGACTCGGTCTCAGTCTCCCCATCTTCTCCCTTCCGACGACCGGAAGCATCCGGCAGGCGGCGGCGAGAGCCGCGATGGCAGAGAATCAACTGCGGGACGCCGAGCTTCAGACCGCTCTGGAAGCCAAGGAGGCGCTTCTCATAGTTGAAGAGGCCGCGAAGAGGATCAAGGCGTCGAAGAGCGGCCTGGCCAGTGCCGAAGAAGACTACAGGCTTTCGCGCGAGCGCTACGAGGTCGGCTCCGGGACGATGCTGGAGCTGCTGGATGCCGAGGTAAGCCTCTCCAGGGCCAGAAGCGCCTACGTGGAGTCGCTTGCCGGCCTGAGGATGGCGGAGGCGCTCCTGGAAAAGGCGACCGGGACACCGGTTGAATAGTGCTGATAGTCCGCATTGAACTAGGAGAGACGGTCAAATGAGCCGCAGTCGCAAACGACTTCTTATTATTGGCGTGGTAGTAGTGGTGGTTCTACTCGTCGTCATCGGCAATCTGAAGCGAGACTCGGAGAAAACGGTCAAGGTTCAGATTGCCTCGGTCTCGAAAGGCAGCATCACGTCTACGGTCAGGGCCCCGGGCAAGGTGAGGCCCGAGAAGGAGGTCCAGATAAGCGCCGGTGTACCTGGGGAGATCATGAGACTTGCGGTCAGGGAAGGCGACCGCGTTGAGCAGGGCCAATTGCTTCTGGAACTGGACAAGACGGAATACCTTGCTCACGTCCAGCAGGGCAAGGCGGCCGTGGAGAGCGCCAGATCAAACCTGCGGCTTGCCGGGGCTACACTGGAGCAGGCGAGGTCTTCGTACGACAGAAGAAAGGTTCTGTTTGACAGGAATCTCACGTCGAAGGAGGAGCTGGAGGCGGCCAAGGCCCAGTTGGACGTGCGTGAAGCCGAGGCCGAGGCTGCTGAACAGCGAGTCTCCGAGGCGGCGGCGGCGCTCAACATAGCTCAGGACAATCTCAGGAAGACGACGTTTCACGCGCCGCAGGCGGGCGTGGTGTCTGAGCTCAACGTGGAGGCAGGCGAAATAGTCGTCATCGGGACCATGAATATTCCCGGAACTGTGATAATGACGGTGGCCGACCTCGCCCACATGCAGGTGGAGTGCGACGTGGACGAGACCGACGTGGTGAACGTCGCGCTGGGGCAAAAGGGGAAGATTTTCGTGGACGCCTTCCCCGACACGGTCATCGAGGCTACGGTGGTTGAGATAGGAAGCTCGGGCCGAAGAGCCTCCGGCGGCGTCGAGTCGTCCACCACCGATTTTGAAGTGAAACTGACTCTCGACTCGGCGTTGAACGGCCTCAAACCGGGCATGACGGCAGACGCGGAGATAGAGACCGCGACGCACAGTGACGTTCTCAAGATTCCGATTCAGGCGGTCGTCGTCAAAGACAAAAAGACCGTCGACAAGTGGGTGGACAAGCGCGAGGGGAAGGAGACGGCCGGGAAGAAGCCCAAGGAGAAGGGCAAGGAGAAACCCGGAGCAGCGAAGCGAAAGAGCGATGCTGCCGCCAAGACCGACAGCCTGAAAGCCGAGAAAGCGGTCACGAAAGGCAAAGACGACAAGAGCGTCAAGGACGAGGCAGAGGAAATCACCGGAGTCTTTGTCGTGGAGGGGGAGGTCGCCAGGTTTATTCCTGTGAAAACCGGAATAATGAGCGAGACGGATGTTGAGATAGTGTCCGGTCTGACCGAGAAGAGCCGCGTCGTCACGGGGCCGTTCAGGGTCCTGAGGGAACTCAAGGACGGGGCTCGCGTCAAGGAAGAGAAGAAAGAAGAAGGCAAGGGCAAGAAGAAGAACGAATCCGAGTAGCTGGTCCTGGAGGAACAACAGATGTCGGGGCTGATAGAACTCACCGGTGTCACGAAGACTTATCACGTCGGAGCCGAGGACGTCCATGCCCTCGCGGGCATCGATCTGAATGTGCGTCCGAACGAGTACATGGCAATCATGGGCCCTTCAGGCTCCGGGAAGTCGACGCTGATGAATCTCATCGGCTGCCTGGACACTCCGACCGCGGGTTCGTACAAGTTCAAGGGCAGCGAAGTGAGGGACCTCT
>JAZDPI010000053.1:0-5675 GCA_043797775.1 Candidatus Eiseniibacteriota bacterium | reverse complement strand
CCCAGTATCGTGACGCTTTCCCGGCGGCGATGAAATGCCTGGAGCAGGACCTGGAGGAGTGTCTCACCGTGTTGAAGTTCCCTTACGTCCACCGTATGAGAATACGCACGACGAACCTTCTCGAGCGACTGTTTGGTGAGGGCAGAAGACGCACCAAAGTCATCCCGCGGTTCACTTCCGAGGCTAGCGGCATGGCGCTGTTCTTCGCCGTTTTGGTGGATGCATCCGAAGGGTGGCGCGGAGTGCGAGTGCCGCCGCACATCGAGGAGCGAGTGAGGCAGCTGGCGGTGGATCCCGACAGCGAGTGGGATGACCCGGACCAGCGGGTGGCGGCGTGATTAAGATGAAACTGGCGTCCTGGGAGGTTCAGCAGGGAAAACGACTTCATAGGATGGGCCAGGACAAACGATCTCAAGAGGATGAGGGGTACGGCAAGGGTGGAAAACGGTGGAGGTCACGCCTCTCTACTTTTACAGGAAACAAATGCCTTGACCGGCTTCGCAGCCACGTGGTGTCCGCAGCTTCAAGTTAACTCGGAAGAGCACTCGTCCGACTGGTGCCCTGTGGTAGTAGCCGACAGTGTCGGCGGTGCCTGGGTCTTCTGGATGGGCATTGATGAGAACCGGGGGGATTTCGAGATCTACTACTCCCGGTGGACAGGCGATGGTTGGACGCCTTTGGACGCCTGAGGAGCGGGTCGACGAGGATAATGTGGTCAAAAGGTAGCGCTGTCACGATTTCGGGTCACTCTGGATTTGGGGATCGAGGACGCGCGGAGCGACCGGGGCCTTTGTGCTTTTTGAAGGAACTTCGTACATTTGCTCTTTCACACCTTGATTTGAAGGGTATGCAGAGTATTTGTACTCATTGTTCTTGAGAAAGCAGAACACCAGTAGGAAGGAGCGATCTCACGTGGATAAGAAACTTGCAGTGATTTCGGTGGCTGCCTTTGTTTTGGTAGCGTTCGTTGCATCGGTTTGGGCGGCGGAGAGGGTCAACCCTTGTCGGTACCAAAGTCCTGACGGCTGGAGATTCCAATTCCTGGCGCAGTTTAACCCTATTGACATTAGAGAAAAGGTTGAACTGGCGCGCAAAATACAGGGGATTCCCCCTGTACTTAGGATGATGTTAGACAGCCAGAATCAGTATGACTGGCTGCAATGCGGGATTCTGGTGCCGGAGAATTTCTGTCTTACACTAGGGTCTCTTACAAAGGCAGTGATCAAGAAAGATTCCGTGGAAGTCATCAGCAACAAGCTGATTTTTACCGACAACTCTCATTATCAATACTGGGATTCCCAACAAGGCGAGATAACCCTAGGGTTATCTGAAGACATAGATATCAAGAGTAAGGTTGACAAGATCAGCCTTGATGGAGGGAAGAGCAAGGTGCGTGCGATTGCCTATGCGGTCTATGCCTTGGTTCCAAGTGGTTCAAACCTCACTAAGTCCAATGTCAAGGAGGTGAGATTGACCGGGGTTCGAGTTTCTCAGACCACAACAGCACAAAAGTAGGAGGGTTACATGAAAACGAAAAGCTTGATCCTTATCGCGATCTGCGTCCTCGCAGTTTCCGTCAATTCTGCGCTGGTTCCCACGCCGGCTGCTGCCATTGACAGTTGTGAACTGGCAGCCGCTGCAGGATGGCACCATCCTGGACTGAATACATGGTGTTTCTACGACATCCTGATTCGGTTGTGGGAAGGCGGAGCCAGCCTGGATGACCTCTTCAGGAATTAGACTTGTGGAATTTCTGCGAGGCATTCGAACGAGGTGAACACATGGATATGTACGTTCACCTCGTTTTCTTTGCGTTTAGTCATTTGGAAATCTAACCATAGTTCCTACTGGTTGGGACACATGATCTCTGACTTTGTTAATCCCGGATATTGACGAATTAGGTTGCGTATCTCCTGGTATCTTCTCAGATACCAGGAGATACGCAATTGACCGAAGGGATACTTCGTCCGCAGATGAAGAATCCTAGTCTCAATCTCAGGGGTCGTGCGGAGCGGACAGGTTCCAGGCCGGCACCCCGGACGACGGTTGACTAACCTTTCGTCTCCGAGGGCCTCGCTTCTGCGCTCGCAGAAACGAGGCCCTCGCGTTCTTGGGGGCGTGCAACGGCGCCGGACCGAGGCCGAGGCCGCGTTTCCTATTGACGCGTGAGCTGAGCGTCAGATAACCTAGACGGGAGCATGAGAAGATTGCCTTGGTCTCGTGCGCGCTTCACAAGAGCATCCGTTCCGGGCATGAGTGGCGCCGTGAAGTGGAGCCCCTCGGGGGCGACAAGGCGGCACGCATGCGTTCCGGGCATGAGTGGCGGTGTAGCTCAGTTGGCCAGAGCAGGAGAATCATAATCTCTGTGTCCGGGGTTCGAATCCCTGCACCGCCACCACCCTCCTCGTTCACCGGGAAACGAACCCCTGTTTGCCGTGTATTCAGATCAGAGTCGGTCGTGCATCCAGGTCAGATGTCTAAGCGGTTCGTGACCAGGACGCGGGCCTAAGACCGTGGAAACACGATCCCTCGGACGTGCGCACGAGACGTCGAGACGAACCGCATTTGAGGCAAGACGTGGCAACGACTCGTAGAGTAAGCGCTTCCAGGCGAGCAGGTCGGCGCGCGGCACTGCGCACGACGAACACGACAACGATCGTCCGGCCCGTGCGTTCCACGGGCGTAGCCCCGTGCGCGTCACCACGCGCCATCCGAGGGCGCTCAACAGACCTCACCGGCAAGATCCGAGCCTTCGTCGAGCGCGAGAAGCTCGTTGAGCCGGGGGATTCGGTGCTCGCTGCCGTTTCCGGCGGTGCGGACTCCATGGCCCTGCTCTCCCTCCTGTCTAACTTGAGACGTGACTTGGGATTTCGGCTCTCCGCCGCTCACTTCAATCACAGGCTGAGAGGGGCAGCGGCCGACAAGGACGCCCTCTTCGTCAGAAAAACCTGCCGCAGAATGGAGATAAGTCTCACCGTCGGTAGGGGAAACGCCATGGAGCTGGCCAGGGTCGAGAGGCTTTCAGTCGAGGAGGCTGCGCGGGGGCTTCGCTACGAATTCCTGAGAAAAACCGCCGTTGACACCGGGTGCAACAAGGTGGCACTCGGACACACGATGGAGGACCAGGCGGAGACCGTCCTTATGCGACTCATAAGGGGGGCGGGAGTCCTGGGGCTTTCGGCAATGAGGCCCGTTTCTCAGGGCCTTCTCATCAGACCGCTTCTCGAAACGGAAAGAAGAGAGCTGATCGCCTATCTCAAGGCGAAGCGACTTTCATACAGGCAGGACCGGTCGAACCTTGACCGCGACTTCACACGCAACAAGATCCGACACGAGCTGCTCGCTGCGCTCCGGGACGAATACAATCCTCGGATCGTCCGGTCCCTCAGCCGCCACTCGGCCCTCCTGGGGCGCGTGGAGGACTACCTGCGCGAGGAAGGCCTGAGAGCCTATGCTGCCTGCAGTCGCGCAGGGGCAACGGACAACATTGAGCTTGAACTACCGGCGCTGCTGTCCTATCATTCGTGTGTACAGCAATACGTTGTGAGAGAAGCATATTCGAGGTTTCGGGGAAGCCTCGAAGACCTAAGTTTCTGTCACGTTGAGTCTCTCCTGAAACTCATTTCTTCCGGGCACTCGGGTGACTCAGTAGACTTGCCGAACGGCATAAGCGCGTGGCTTGAGAGCTCGAGGCTCGTAGTGGGCTCAACGGCTGCGTTGCGCCGCGCCCGGCCGACACGTGTCGGCCCCGTACGCGGGCGTGGAACGGGGCTCGGATTCAGAGTCGAGTTTGAGCCTGGTGACAGTGTGTCACTGCCGGAAGCGAACCTCGACATCGAGACGACCGTGCTGAAGCTGGAAGACGTGGCCGGAGAGGTTCACAGAACCGAGAGGGCGCGAGCGCTCTTTGATCTCGCCTCGCTCAACCCTCCCCTCGCTTTCAGAAACCTGGAAGCCGGAGAGAGGATTCGGCCGTTCGGAATGCGCGGCACCAAGAAAGTGCAGGACCTGCTCGTAGACTCGAAGGTGCCTCGGCACAAGAGAGGAGAGTTGGCAGCGTTCTGTGACAGTGACAACTTGTTGTGGATCGTCGGCGTGCGGAGGGCACGCTTTGCACCCGTCACGAAGAGGACGAGATTCGTGCTTGCGCTCGATGCCCGCGGCGCTACGCTTGCATCGGAAGACATCCGTGCCGGGCATCGTGCCGTGAGTCCCCGGCGAAAGCCGCGCGACAAGAACAGGAGTAAGCAGTGTTGATGGGTATCCGAAGGCCCCCTCGCGACAAGGCGCCTCACGAAGGTGAGCCCGCCCCCAAGAACAACGACAGACCCGGGCCGCCGCCGCCACGGGGTCGCCCGTCGGGCCCGCGCCGGAGCGTGCCTCTCTCACCGATCAGGCCGCTTAGGACGCTCGTGTTCTGGGTCGTCCTCATACTTCTCACCGTCGTACTGTTTGAGCTTTACTTCTCAGCCAAGCCCAAGGAAATAGAAATTTCCTACTCTGCGTTCTTCAAGGAAATTCGGGCGGGTAATGTCTCGACCGTAACGATTTCCGGCAAAGAAGTCCGCGGCATGCTGAAAACGCGCAGTTCGATGGAAGCTGCAGGGAAGAAGCAGGCGTTCATGAACTTCAAAGTCTGGCTTCCCACCGAGGACCCGGAGCTGTCCGACAAGATCTGGAAGAAGAACCCCGACGCGGAAATCACTTCTGAGCCCGAGGGGATGAACTGGGTGGGAATCCTGATTTCGTGGCTTCCCATAGTCCTCATCGTAGCGTTCTGGCTTTTCATAATGAGGCAGATGCAGGCCGGAGGCAGCGCCGCCCTCAAGTTCGGCCGAAGCAAGGCGCGGGTGATTCTGGAGGACAGGCCGAAGATAACGTTCAGGGACGTGGCCGGCGCCGACGAGGCGAAACAGGAGCTCCAGGAAATAATCGAGTTTCTAAAGGACCCCAAGAAATTCCAGAGGCTCGGCGGCAAGATTCCCAAGGGCGCTCTGCTCCTCGGCCATCCGGGCACGGGAAAGACGCTCCTCGCTCGCGCCGTCGCCGGTGAAGCCAGTGTTCCCTTCTTCAGCATGAGCGGTTCCGATTTCGTGGAGATGTTCGTGGGCGTCGGAGCCTCTCGTGTGCGTGACTTGTTTGACCAGGGGAAGAGAAACGCCCCGTGCATCATCTTCATAGACGAGATAGACGCAGTCGGAAGGCAGCGCGGAGCAGGACTGGGAGGCGGCCACGACGAGAGAGAGCAGACCCTTAACCAGCTTCTCGTGGAAATGGACGGCTTTGATGCCAACGAGGGTGTGATCCTCCTTGCGGCCACAAACAGGCCCGACGTGCTGGACCCGGCGCTTCTCAGGCCCGGCCGTTTTGACAGACAGATAGTCGTGGACAGGCCGGACGTCCGGGGACGCGAGGGCATTCTTCGCGTTCACACCAGGAGCGTGCCTCTTGCCGAAGACGTGGACCTAAGAGTACTCGCGAGGGCAACGCCCGGTCTCGCCGGAGCGGACCTTGCCAACCTTGTCAACGAGGCCGCCCTTCTCGCCGCACGCAAGAATCGCAAGAAGGTCGCGATGGAGGACTTCGAGGACGCCAAGGACAAAGTCATGATGGGGACGGAGAGAAGGAGCCTCATCATAAAAGACGAGGAGAAGCGCACGACGTCCTATCACGAG
>JAZDPI010000041.1:0-5015 GCA_043797775.1 Candidatus Eiseniibacteriota bacterium | reverse complement strand
CGGGACGACAAACTCGGCCGCAGATTCGCGACGTTCTTCTCCACGCCGGTCAGGGAGCAGGGCGAGGCCTTGACGCCGGGAGTTGAAGTCACACGAACGGAACCGGCTACTTCAAGGCAGGAAACGGCGACGTCACCTCGTTGCGTCACTGCGAAGGATGCGTTGAGGCTGAGCCTTCTCGGCGGGGAAAGAGACGACGCCGTGACGGCGGCGCGAACCCTTCTCGACGGCGGAACCACGGTAGTCGAGCTGATCGAAGAGACCCTCGTCCCCGCGATGCGCGAGGTCGGGGAGAGGTTCGAGAGGGGAGAGCTCTTTCTTCCTCACATAGTCCTGGCTGCGGAAGCGGCACAGGCGGTGTTTGGCGCGCTGCCTTTGGACCAGAGAGAAGCGGTCTCGTCGCGCGGGAAAGTCGTCATAGCCACGGTCGAGGGAGACGTTCACGACATCGGGAAGAATCTCGTCGCGATGATGCTCAGAACCCGGGGCTACGAGGTGGTGGATCTGGGCAAGAGCGTTCCCGGTTCGAAGGTGATTGAAAGGGCTCAGGAATTGAATGCAGACATCGTTGCGTTGAGCGCGCTTCTTACGACGACGATGGTCAGAATGAAAGACGTCGTGAGAATGCTCGGAGAGAGAAGAATGCGCTCCGTCGTCCTTGTGGGAGGCGCTCCGGTGAGCGAGGACTTCGCCCGGAGAATTGGGGCGGAGTTCGCTCCGAACGCCGTGGAGGCAGTCAAGAAGGCCGACGAGTTGATGAAGCGGGCCTCAAAACAGAGGTAGATTCAGATGAGAGAGAGAATCCCACTCGCAGTGACTCTGTTCGTCGTGGGCCTGGGGCTCCTTTTCATGATAAGGGGAATGATTACGCCGGAGATGTACAGGGTGACCGATCGTTCGCGGCCGGTGAACTACGTGTTCGTGCCCGACTACGACCAGTTCACGCGTTCCGCGCACCACGTCGAGGGGAGCTTCTGGAGCACTGCCGACAGTGACCTGAGGGTGTTTGTCCATTACAGACTGCTCGGGGGGGAGTTCGTGGGGGCCGAGCTCCAGAGAATCGCCGGAAGTGACAAGTTCTCCTTTCCTCTTCCGTCTCTTGAGATGGGACGGAGGTTCTTCTACTTCTTGAGGGTGGAAGACTCGCTTGGGAACGTCGTCGACATCAAGCCCGGACGCGGCTTCATGGACAGGCTGTTCAGAGGATCCAAAGACAAACTCTTCTACGTGACATACGAAGGCAGACCTTCGCGTACCATCCTCATCCTCCACATCGCGTTTGTCCTTGGTGCGCTCATTCTAATGATCCATGGTTTTCATTTTTCGCTTCAGCATGTCTTCACGGGGCAGGGGCTCGCGGCGGCGTACTGGACTCTCTTTTCGGCCTGGCTTCTGTTCGCGGTTTCCGTCCTTCCGCTCGGCATAGTGGTTGCCAGGGGGGCATTCGGCGTAGGCTGGTCGGGTTTTCCCCTGGGAACCGACATAACCGACAACAAGTCCCTCGGCATAGTCATCTACTGGCTCGTGGTGTTGGCCAGGGGGTGGAGGCCCGACAGGGGCGAATACGCCTGCCGAACGGGCAAGATGGCCGGGACCACGTTCGTGGGTTTGAGCCTGCTGGGAATAGTGCTGACGGTGATAGCGTCGGCGATCCCGCACAGCGTTTTCATTCAGTAATAATTGCGACTGCGCGACGGAGCAGTTGGCACGGCGTCCGGCAACGGTTCGCGCGGCACAGCGCGGCGCGGCACAGAGCAGAGCCTATTTGGCCTTTCTACTGGCAAGTGTCGCCTGAAAAACTAGGGTCTTTCCCTCCCTCACGACGGCGACCTCGACTTCGTCGCCGGGTTTCTTCTCTCGCAGTGCATAAGTCAGGTCGTGCAAATCGGTGATTGGCTTGTCAGCGAACCTCACGATGACGTCACCTGCTATGAGGCCCGCCTTCTCCGCAGGGCTTCCCTCTCCCACGCCGGAGATCTTGGCTCCCTTACCGGGCTCCCCTCCGAAATCAGGGACGATTCCAAACCAGGCTCCCTGCCCCCGTCCGTACCCCTCGCCGCCCGGCGGTCCCGCGGTGTCGGGTGACGCGCGCGTGAAAGGAACGGGCACCTCAGTGAATACGAGTTGAGAGAGGACGTTCGCCGCGAGCTCGACGATGGAAGCCATGCCCTCGACGTTTATCTTGTCCCAGTCGTCGCTCGGTTTGTGATAGTCCTCGTGGACCCCGGTGAAGAAAAAGAGGACCGGGAGATTGTGACTGTAAAACGGGAAATGATCGCCGGGTCCGAAACCGCTCTCCGATTTCTCTATCACAATCTTATTCTGTTCGTTCGCCCTCTCGACGATGGGATTGATGGCTGGTGAACTGCCGGTGCCTGACAGATAGAGTTTCTTATCCCGCATCCTGCCGACCATGTCGAGGTTGAGCATGAGAATCGTCTTCTCGAGAGGCACGACGGGATTGTCCACGTAAAAGGTCGATCCCAGTACTCCGAGCTCTTCTCCGCTGAAGGCCACGAAGACCAGTCCGCGCTTGAGCGAATCCCTCTTTGCGGAAAACAGCCGCGCGAGCTCCATCATGGCAGCGACGCCGGACGCATTGTCGTCTGCCCCATTGTGTATCTCCGGCTTTTGTGTGAGCGAGAACTGACCTCCCTTTCCAAGGTGATCGTAGTGGGCCCCGACCACGACGTACTCACGGGCGGGGCCGGCCGAAGGTTCAAGAATGCCGACGACGTTCGCGACCTTCTTCCGGTTCTTGACGAGATCCACGTTGAGTGAGACGGTGACCGATCCGAGCTCGAGAGGGCTGGGGGCGAGGGTACTGTCGATGTTGAGCTGCAGTTCTCTCAGGCTCGTTCCTTCGGTCGCGAGAATCCTGTCCGCGATTCTCCTCTTGATCTGGACGGCTGGGATCCCGCAGTCACCCATTCCCTCGAGGGACTGAAGGGGAAGCAGGTCGTCTTCCTCCGCCTCGGAGCTGAGCGGGTCGGACGCTATCAACACGGCGACGGCCTTCCGGTCCCTTGCAATCGAGGCCTTGTAGCGAAGGTCGGAGTAATGCGTCACCTTCTTTCCCTCGAAGGCACCGTCTTCGATCTGCTGCTGGGGTTCGTGCCGCATCGCGAGCACGACGTCGCCGCTCACGTCAACCTGCGCGTAGTCGTCGTAGTTGTACTGCGAGGAACTGATGCCGTAACCGGAAAATGCGACTGGACCGGAGACGCTTCCCGTGCCCGAGAAACTGAAGGGGATGAAGTCCTTTTCCACAACGTAAGTGCTCTCTGCCTCCGGGAAGCGTATTCTGAGCTCGTTCTGCCCGCCCATGGCAACGCCGACCGTGGCATCAAAAAGCTGGAAGTAGCTCTTGCCTCCGACGCCGGGCTCGAGATTCGCCTTCTTGAACTCGTCTGCTATGAAGCGCGCGGCGAGCTCGCCTCCTTTCTGCCCCGTGCCCCGTCCCTCCATTTTGTCGCTCGCCAGTTTCCGGCCATCCGAGGCGAGCTTACGGGAGTCGGCCGAGAAGAGATTGCTTGAGCCTGCGGTCTCGTAGCGTGTGTCCGAGGAAACCTTGCACGCCGTGCCGGAGGGAGCCCTGCACGCAGCGACCCCGGCGACGAGAAGGAGCAGAAGCGACAGAGTAACGAGAGCGCGAGGGATTCGCGAAAGGCGACGTCTTTTCATCTGGCCTCCTCTGGAGAGAATGGCTTCTGCTATTATCGGTACTTCACTGTCTCCGCGTCGGGGGGTCTCATGCGTATTATACAGCCTCGTCCCCTGGCGCACCTGACGCCTTCTCACCTCTGCGCCCACCGAAGCGGGTCCGAATGTACTCCTGCGCACTGTCAGGAGATAGCCTCACTGTTCCGGGCCCGCTCCTCACGAAGAAGTCACCCCGGGGGTCAGCCTCCGTCTCCTTCCACTTGAGGAACGCCGGCTCCGGACTGCGCTGGCAGGTCACCACGCACACGGTCTTTCCCTCCACGATCTGGGTCTTCGGATCAACGCACGTGCCGGCGCGGTCGCCGAGGCCGTTACGCACGACTTGGACAAGATGGAGCATAAACCTGTCGTCGTTCTCAAAGCGGTCTTGCTCGAGTCCGACAACGGCGCGATTGTCCGCCACACCGATCAATAGGTCACCGCCCTCGGTATTGAGGAATGCGGCCACGGTCTTCAGAACCGCATGCGTCACTCCTTTGTCGTCCTGGCGATTCTCCTTCAGGTTCCGACGCAGCGTGGACTTAAACTCCAGCGTCTTCGATTCACCCCGCTTGATCAGTTCCTCGGCGTTGCGATGAGCGCGCAGGTACTGATCAAAGAGGAAGTTCTTGATGGCCTCGCCGAACGCGCGGTCGTCGGTGATGCGCTTATACAAATCGAAATTGGAATCCACGATCTCCTGGATCACCTGCTCCACCTTCTGGTCGAAGGTGAGACGCACGTTCTCGCGCGTGTTGACGCGAGCGGCCGCATCCAGCGCCGCATCGCCGTCCAGCTTCGCTATCATCTGATTAAGCGTCACGCGATGCTCGGGGCCGAGGTTGAGACCGAAGCGTTCGTTCAGTTCTGCGATGATGAGCGAGAGCGGCTCCAGTTCCTCCGGCGGGGACACATGACCCCCCTTGGTGCCCATCGGGTCGAGGACGCCCGCCTTGCGTTCGAGGGAAATCTTGCCGCCGCCGGTCTGCTGGATGCGATACGACTCCATGTCTATGTTCTGCTGTACCTCGCGCGGCAGCACGTCCCGGTCGGCGGGCAAGAGGCGCCGCAGGTGGCGCGCGAACACATATAGCTTCTCCAAATCTGCGTCTGCGAAAGTGAGCACCTGCGCGAGGAATGCGTAGAGTCGCACGTAGTCCGTGAGCTGTCCGCGAAAACCATGTTGTTCCTCGTCGGATAGCTCGAGGAAACGCTCGACGACGGGGTTGAGCGCGGTGTAGAGCCGGTCCTGGGTCGCCTTGGGATCGAAGTACACCCTGGCGAACGCGTCCACGTCTGCCTCCGTGTAAACC
>JAZDPI010000036.1:0-2338 GCA_043797775.1 Candidatus Eiseniibacteriota bacterium | reverse complement strand
CCGGGTAGCTGGGAATCGAGAACGACGCGTCCGAGAGCGCCGGCAAGTTTGCGACAGTAGATTCTTCGAACGCGGAAGAGCTCGAGTGGGACAAGACAAGGACGGAGAAAAAGAAAAAGAGGGCCAGAGACTGTCTCTTCGCAGAAGTTCTCATAAGGAGACCCCCTCTGCAGTAACCCTCACAAACAGGATGCGCAAGTCGAGGAGCACTGATGCCACAGGGCCTGCAAACGCGTGTTGAGCGCACGCAGCTCCCGGCCGACTCTCAACTCGTTATTCTAGCACGCAATCTTCTTTCGCGTCAACACATCTCCAGTCTCTGCATTCAGCGGTGCACCCTGCGCGAACCCGCGAGCGACAGCACGCGGTCGATCGGTCCACCCCCGGTTTTCACATTCGGAAGCGCCCTCTCCACGGATCCCCGAGGGTCGCTGGCATTCTCCGAGGGCACAGGCTACTTCGGCAGTCTCACTGCCACAAAGACGGTCGCATTCTCCCGTCGTATCAGGAACAGAACGGCGTCCCCGGGCTTCGACCTGGCGAATGCCTTATCATACTCGGACACGTCCGTGACCTTCTGCTTGTTCACCTCTTTGATGAGGTCGCCCTGTGCTATTCCTGCAGACTGAGCGGGGCTTCCCGGCTTGACTGCCACCACAACGACGCCCTGTTCGTCCTGGTAGCCCAATCTCTTGGCCAACGCGGGAATAAGCGTCTCGACCTCAATCCCGACCTCGCTGACCTTTCTCTGGGCAGACTTCCCGGCGGACGCAAGCGCCTCGGCAGGAAGCTCGCCGAGTTTCATCGAGATGTATTTCTCGTTCCCGTCTCTCAACACCTTGATTCTGACTTCGGTCCCCGGTGCTGCTTCCACAACCATGTTCCTGAGGGTCACGGAGTCCTTCACTCTCTTACTCTCGAACTCAAGTACCACGTCTCCCTGTTTGAACCCCGCCTTCTCTGCCGGTCCGTCCTTCGCCACTTCGCTGATAACGACGCCGCCCGCTCCGCTCAATCCGAGAGCCTGAGCCATGGTCTCGTCGATATTCTGTATCACGATTCCCATCCATCCCCTTACCACCTTCCCCTTGTCCAGGAGGTCGCGCATCACCCTCTTGGCCATCTCTATGGGGATTGCGAAGCCGACGCCCTGGTAGCCGCCGGTCCGGCTCAGGATAGCGGTGTTAATGCCCACGACTTCGCCCTTCAGATTGACGAGCGCACCGCCGCTGTTACCGGGGTTGATCGCAGCGTCAGTCTGGATGAAGTCCTCGAACTCGGCGAGACCGACGTTGGAGCGCCCCTTGGCACTGACTATGCCCGCAGTAACGGTCTGCTCCAACTGTTCCAGGAAGGGGCTCCCGACGGCGAGCACCCATTCCCCGACTTCCAGCCTGCCCGAGTCACCGAGCCTGGCAACCGGGAGGTTCTTCGCGTCTATCTTCACAAGTGCAATGTCGGACTTAGGATCGGTTCCCACGATCTCCGCGTCGAATTTCCTCTCGTCCGAAAGTGTGATTCTGATCTTGTCGGCACCCTCCACGACGTGATTGTTCGTGAGGATGTATCCCTCTTTGCTCACGATTACGCCTGAGCCCAGACCTCTCTGTCTCATCTCGCCCTCAGGCGGGCTACCGAAGAACCTCTGGAAGAAGTCGTCTCCGAAGAAGTCTCCGAACGGCGAAGAAGGCAGATTGCCGCGGAATTCCTGCATGCCCTTCACCACTTTCTCGCTCGAAATGGTGACCACGACGGGTCTCACGATCTTGGCAATCGTGACGAAGGCTCTGCTGGTGTTCTGAAGTTGAAGGAGCTCGTCTGGAACGCTTTCTGCCGAACCCAGGGCAATGTCCTTTGTCCTGTCCGAGCCAAAGCCGAACCTGACCAGCCCCAAATCCGACGCAACATAGATGCCCATAGCAAAGCCGACTGCTATGCACACGGCTGGAATAAGGAAACCCCTGCTTCTCAATCTCATTTGTACCCCTCCGCGTCGAGTGTCTTTCGACCCTATCTAGTACGGTAGCCCTCCCTCTCGGGCAAATTCCTCCATGAGCCTTTTCTGTTTCTCACTCACGTTGCCGGGAGTCACCACCTCCACCTTTACGAACTGATCCCCCTTCAATCCACCCGTCTGGAGACCCATCCCTTTGAGTCTAAACGATGCACCGTTTTGAACACCAGCAGGAACCTTGAGTTCCACGCTGCGGCCGTCCACCGTTTTCACCCTCACGTTACTGCCCAGCACCGCCTGCGCAATATTGATGGGCACGGTGCAGTGAATGTTGACGCCTCTTCTGGTGAAGAAGTCGTGGGCTCCCACGCGCACCTGCACGAT
>JAZDPI010000023.1:0-4810 GCA_043797775.1 Candidatus Eiseniibacteriota bacterium | reverse complement strand
CGAGGTGAACGACTACCCGGGATTCATCTCCAATCGCGTTCTAATACCCATGATAAACGAGGCGGTGTACGCCCTTATGGAGGGGGTCGCCACGAAGGAGGCCATAGACACGGTCATGAAGCTGGGAATGAACCATCCCATGGGACCGCTTCAGCTCGCAGACCTCATCGGGCTGGACGTCTGCCTGAACATCATGGAAGTGCTGTACGGCGGTTTTTCGGACTCCAAGTACAGACCCTGTCCCTTGCTGCGCAAGATGGTTCTTGCCGGCTACCTCGGAAGGAAGACCGGAAAGGGTTTCTACGATTACAGGTAGGAAGCCGCCGTCGGAAAAAGGGGGAGCAATGCACTTCGAATTGACTCAGGAACAGAAAATGATCCAGGACGCCGCCAGGGACTTCGCCGAGAAGGAAATCGCCCCTGTTGCGGCCCAGCTCGACAAGGACGAGAAATTCCCCACCGAGCTCGTCAAGAAACTCGGCCAGTTGGGAATGATGGGGATGACCATTCCCATCGAGTACGGGGGAGGCGGAGTCGACACCCTGAGCTACATCGTTGCCCTGGAGCAGGTGGCGAGAGCCTGTGCGTCCACCGGCATAATCATGTCGGTCAACAACTCACTCGTCTGCTGCCCGATACACGAATTCGGCACCGACGCGCAGCAGAAGAAGTACCTCGTTCCTCTCGCTAAAGGCGAGAAGCTGGGGGCCTTCTCCCTCACCGAGCCCAACGCCGGGACCGACGCCGGCAACCAGCAGACTACCGCGGTGGATGCCGGCGACCACTACGTTCTGAACGGCACCAAGATATTCGTGACGAACGGTGACGTGGCAGACACGATAATCATAACGGCCAGCACCGACAAGGCCAAAGGAGCCAAGGGCATAAGCGCCTTCCTGGTTGAAAAGGGCTGGCCGGGGTTCAAGGTCGGCTCCATCGAGCACAAGCTCGGGATCAGAGCCTCCGGCACGGCGGAGCTCGTTCTCACAGATTTGAAGGTGCCGAAGGAGAACGTTCTCGGAAGCCCGGGTGACGGCTTCAAGATTGCCCTTCGCGCGCTGGACGGCGGCAGAATCGGCGTTGCGGCCCAGGCGCTCGGTATCGCCCAGGCTGCGTTGGAGGTTGCGGTTAAGTACGCGAAGCAGCGCGTGCAGTTCGGAAAGACGATCGCCGAGTTTCAGGCCGTGCAATGGATGATCGCCGAGATGGCCGTTGACGTCGAGGCAGCGCGACTTCTCGTCTACAGGGCCGCCGTTGCGAAGGACACGAAGAAGGTGTTCTCGAAGGAGGCCGCGATGGCGAAGCTCTTCGCGTCACAGATCGCGTCCAGGTGCGCCTCCGATGCAATCCAGATACACGGCGGTTACGGATACTCGAGAGAGTATCCTTGCGAGCGTCATTACAGGGACGCCAGAATCACACAAATCTACGAGGGAACCTCGGAAGTCCAGAAGATGGTCATTGCCGCGATGGTCCTGAGAGAGTTCGCGTGAAAGAGCTCTGGAGCGAGACATGCGATTCATAGTGCCAATCAAACAGGTGCCGAATACGACCGACGTGCGAATCGACCCCAAGACGGGCACCCTCATTCGCGAGGGAGTGGACAGCATCGTGAACCCGGAGGATCTCAACGCAGTGGAGATCGCGCTCCGGCTCAGAGAGAAGCACGGTGGAGAGGTTGTCGTGCTGTCCATGGGGCCTCCTCAAGCGGAGGACGCCCTCAGGGAAGTGCTGGCCATGGGAGTGGATTCGGCGTACCTGCTGACGGACCGAGCCCTGGCCGGCGCGGATACTCTGGCCACCGCGTACTCGCTCGCGCGAGCCATCGCCAGGATCGGTGAATTTGACCTCGTGATATGCGGACGGCAGGCAATCGACGGCGACACGGCGCAGGTCGGGCCGCAGCTCGCGGAGTTTCTCAAGCTCGCACAGATAACGTACGTCCGCGGCCTCGAGATCGAAGAGGAAAACGTCGTCGCCGAGCGGGGGCTCGAAGACGGCTACGAGGTGGTGAAAGCCAAACTCCCGGCCCTCGTGACCGTGACGAAGGAGATAAACAGGCCCCGTTACCCGAGCATGAGTGGGATACGAGAGGCTTTTAGAACGGAGAAGATCAAGCGGTGGGGGGTGAAGGACTTTGATGCGGAGCCGTGGAGGATAGGTCTCGACGGCTCTCCGACGTGGGTGAAGACCACGTTCAGTCCTCCACCGAAGGCTCCCGGGCAGATTCTGAAAGGCACTCCCAAAGAGATCGGCCAGGAGCTCGTGCGTAAGTTGACCGAGAAGAACCTGATTTGAGCCGTCAGGGTAGGGCCCTGACCTGGAGGCTCTGGAGAAAAGGCATGGGTGTCGTCATTCTTTCCGACAAGTGCACCGGCTGCAAGCTCTGCCTGGCATCGTGTCCGTACGCCGCCATAGACATCGTGAGCAACACGGCAGTGCTGAACGACAAGTGCACGGATTGTTGCGCCTGCATCGAGTCCTGCAACGTCGAGGCGATAATCTTCGAAGGCACGAGGCGTGAGAGGAAGATTGACCTTTCGCAGTTCAAGAACGTGTGGGTCGTGGCGGAGCAGAGGGAAGGGAGTCTGATGCGGGTTACCAGGGAGCTGCTGGGGAGGGGTCGGGAGCTGGCCGACGCGAAGGGAGAGAGACTCTGCTCGGTTCTCCTGGGAAGCGGTGTGCGGAGGCTGGCGGACGAGCTCTTCGAGCACGGGGCCGACGTCGTTTTCCTGGCGGAGGCCGATGAGCTTTCCCGCTACAGAACCGGGCCTTACTCAAAGGTGCTCGCCGAGCTGGTAATAGAGCACAGGCCCGACGTCGTACTTTTTGCTGCCACCACAATAGGACGGGACCTGGCGCCGCGCGTGGCGAACAGGATCCAGACCGGCCTCACGGCAGATTGCACGAAACTGGAAATAGAGGCCGAGACCGGAGCGCTTCTTCAGACCCGGCCGGCCTTCGGCGGGAACATCATGGCGACGATCGTGTGCCCGAGAAGCCGGCCCCAGATGTCCACCGTGAGGCCGGGTGTGATGAGTGTTCCCGAGAGAGTGCCCGGGCGAAAAGGGGAGCTCGTCGAAAAAGCCGTCAAGCTGCGCAAGGCGGACCTCACGACGGAAATCATCAAGGTCGTGAGGGGCGAGCGCCGGCACGTGAATCTGGAGGAAGCTCGCGTCATAGTCTCGGGCGGGCGCGGGCTCGGAAGCGCCGAGGAATTTGCCGTGATTGAAGAGCTGGCCGCTCTTCTCGGAGGTGAGGTGGGGGCGTCGAGAGCGGCGGTCGACTCAGGCTGGATAGACTCCTCACACCAGGTGGGGCAGACGGGGAAGACGGTTCGCCCCAGGCTCTACATGGCCTGCGGAATCTCAGGCGCGATTCAGCATCTCGCGGGGATGCAGTCCGCCGAGCTGATAGTCTCGATAAACCGCGACGCCGATGCGCCGATTCACAGGATAGCCGATTTCGCGATCGTCGGCGACCTTCACAAGATTCTGCCCACGTTGATCGACGAGCTGAAGGCGGCGGGGAAGGGAGCCGCGGGGAAAGGGTAGGCGCTGGACAGACATCGCTACTGCCAAAGAGGCCGCGGTGACTGCGGAGGAGCAGTAGATGGCAAGGCAGGCAAAGAATAAGAAGCACAGGATCTTTCTCACTCATTATACCCCCGAAGGCCCCGTTGCCAGAAGGTTGAAGGCATTCCTTGAGAAGATCTTCGCCAGGGGGATTGAGGTTTTTGTCTCAAGCGACGAGTTGGACCTGCAACCAGGTGACCTGTGGGAAAAAAGGATTAGAGGGGAGCTGACCGACTCGAGCATGATTCTTGTCCTTCTTAGCTCAGACTCTATGATCCGACCGTGGGTCAACTTCGAAGCCGGTACAGGTTGGCTGAGGAACATCCCTTTAGTCCCCATGGTCCACCGAGAGTTATCCTTGGAGCAGCTTGTTCGTCCCTTCAGTAGCATGGAAGGTGTCTCTCTGCGCGAACCGAAGCACATCAGTACTCTCGTCAGGCGCATCGGGGATGAGTTTGACCTTGATGCGGTAGTGACGGAGCATGAATGCGCAACTCTAGCCATGGAGATCTTGTCCCTGGATAGGCAGATCGACGAGGAGGCAGCCCGAGAGTGCAGTCCGCGAATGGCGAGATCGGCAATGAGGTTCTACCTCTACAGCAAGTCACAGTCACAAGACCGACGGAATCTGGAAGAAGTGGCGGGGAGCCCCCTCTCTTGCTTCAGAAAACCACACCTTCACGATGTGTTTTCGTCTCTGATGGAGTTTGGGCAGCCTGATGCCTGCGTGGTCAGCATTGACGAGTATTGGATACAGCCGCTCGCCCAAGCCGGCAGGCTTGAAGATCTCAGCGACTTCGTTAGGGCGCGTGGCTTCTTTGGCGAACTCATACCCTCGTCCACATACGAAGGCCGCCATTGGTCAGCGCCTCACTTCTTGGACTTCGGCTACTATACTTCTCTGGTCAGTCGTTCTGGGTCCCTGCTGCCCTGGCTTGCCGGACTGACCAATGGAGCCAGCCTGCCGGCGCACCTGGAGAATCTCAAACGGGCCATGGGAACGGACAGACTATTGGCGTATGACTTCCACACACCCGATACATGCGCCTGCGTCATGCTGGAGTTCCTAGAGGCTCTTGGAGATGGGTGGAGGTCCTTGTGTTCGGCCTCGACAGCCGGTTCCGAAAGGAACTTGCGCGCATTATACGTTCTTCGCGGAATGGTGGGGGAGCGACCAAGCGCCGACTTTCTGCTTGGTGAACCTTTGGACCTCGATGGAGAATGCGGTACAATTC
>JAZDPI010000346.1:0-3256 GCA_043797775.1 Candidatus Eiseniibacteriota bacterium | reverse complement strand
GAAGACGTAGTTACTGCCGTCCTCTCTGAGCAGGGCCTTCTTAGGGATCGTGACGGCGTTCTCGTGAGTGTCGGCTATCACCCGGGCTCTTACAAAAGTGCAGGGCCTGATCTTCAACCCCGGGTTCTTGAGGTAAGAGGTCAGTTTTATCGTGCCGGTGCCCTCGTCTATGATGGGGCTCACCAAATTGACCCCCGCGCGCAATGTACTGCTTGTGGGATTCCCCGACGTCGAGGGAAGCTCGACGATAACCGGCTGGCCTACCTTGACCGGACCGAGCTCACTCTCGGGGACGTGGAACTTGACCACGAGCGGGTCGAAATCTGCCACCGTTGCGACGTGCTTGCCGGGAGTGACTGTCTCTCCGAGCTGGACATTCCTCAACGTAACGACCCCGGCAAACGGTGCGACGACTCGAGTCTTCTCGAGCTCGTAGTCGGCTCTAGCTTTGGAGTGCTTTGCGGCCTCCCATTGAAGCCGTGCTTCGTCAAACTCCTTCTTGCTTACTATCTCTCTCTTCTCAAGCTCGCCTGCCCTCTCCCAGTTCTTCTCCGCCACTTCCAGATCAATCTTTGCCTTTTCGAAATCGAGCTTCTGCTGCGTGTCTTCCAGACGCATGAGCACGGTGCCCTTGTCGACACGGTCGCCCTCTTCTCTCAGGATCGCGACGACCCTTCCTGTGGTTTCTGAAAGCAGCTCTGCCGTGCGCTCCGCCTCCAGGGTGGACGTGGCGGTCACGTAGGCCGACACTGAATTGCGGGCCACGGGTGCAACCTCGATGGGAATAGCGTCTCCATTGCCGTTCTTCTTGGCCGCCACCGCAGAAGAGTCTTTTCCTGCCGCCTTGCCTTTGCCGCTACGCCCGCCTTTGCCTTGGCAGGAGCAGAGCGAAAGCGCCAGAAGCAAGGCCAGGGCCAACGCGGCTGACATGAACGTGATACTCGCTGTGCGGTTTCTCCGGCGGCGCATTTCGTTTCGTCCTCCTATCTCGCATTCTTCGCTGTCGTTATGTCTTCGTTCCAGGCTGCCAGGCAGCCACCAATAGATACGTAAAAGTACACCGACTGGTTTCAAGTGGAAAGCTTAGAACGACCGGCAGGAGCCACTCTCGCCAGGTGCATCTTGTCCCGTCTAACTTCAAATGCACCAACAGTTACGCCACGTGCCTTCCCAGCCCATCGGCGAGCTTCTTGAGGGATTCCATCGCCTCTTCACCCGTTTCTCTCGTGCAAATCCTGTCGTCATAGACCCGGTACATTTCCTTGTAGGCCGCAGGGGTGAAGTTGATCATGACGACGTTCGCACCTGCCCTAAGCCCGATCTCTCTGCCGCGAGGAAGAAGGGAGGCCAGTGCGCTGGTCGATGAAAGCTGTAGCTTGGGCAGAAGAAGTCTGGTTAGAGCCATGAGCTTAAGCACGAACTCGGCGACCGTCTCTTCCTTGTCTGAAGCGGAGAAGACCGAGCTCCGGCCGAGCCGCCCCGAAGCAGACTCAAAAGCGAGGGGCGTGCCCCGGGCGGGGATGAACGGAGCTATTGCCGCCATGTCCACCTTCGTTGACTTGAAGAGAAGCAGGTCGCTCACGAGAGAACGTATGGACTGGCCCGGGAGTCCAACGATGCTGCCGCCATCCACCTCGAACCCCAGACGCTTGAGCTCCTCCAGGCAGCCGATCCTTTCCGTCAAACTGAGCTCCGGATGGAGCTTCTCGTACAGGACCGAATCGGCTGTCTCGTGCCTGAGCAAGTAGTGTTCTGCTCCCGCCTCTTTCATCGCCCGGTATTCTTCGGCAGGTCTCTCGCCGATGGAAAGTGTGACTTCCAACCCGAGATTCTCCCTTATCCTCTTGACGAGACGGCAGACTGCGTCAGAGGAGTATTCGGAGTCTTCGCCGGACTGGAGGAGCACCGTTCCTATCCCGAGCGTGCGAATCCTCTCGCATATTCCGAGGATCTCATCCTCGTTCAGTCGATATCTCTGTATGTATGAGTTGGCGGCCCGTATTCCGCAGAAGAGACAATCGCGCCTGCAGAAGTTGGAGAATTCGATTATTCCCCTGACGCGTATTTCCTCGCCGGCCTCGTGCCTTCTGGCCTCGTCCGCTGCGGCAAAGACGATCTCTGCGCTACCCATGTCTGCGAGGAGAAGTGTGAGTATCTCGTCCCTGGCGAGAGAGGAAGTGGCTGCCGCTTTCTCCACCAACTCTCGGATGCGCGGTTTCGGGGCAGAGTCCGTCGTTTGGTTTGAGGAGGAAGCCATGTGTTCGCCCTTCGTTCGGCGTTTCCTGCAGCGCGCAACGGGGAGTGGTGGCGCTATCGCCCGCCCGAGATTATAGCTGTCCGGAAAGGGAAGGGCAACCCCGGTCGCGTGGGCTGCATCCGGGGGCGAGCGCCGTCAGTGGCATGATTTGGACTTCGTTTGTGGGATTGTTCTATGGTTTGGTTTACTTGAGGAGGCGACGGGCCTTTGGGGCCGTTGCTGCCCACGCCGCGTTCGATCTAATAGCCATAACACTCGGCTTCATCATCTACTCTCGCTGAGCGAGAGACATCGAATCCCCCGAAACGCGAGGGCCTGACTGCCAGGGCCTGTCCCGAAGCTCGTCGAAGTCGTGCTTGCCCAGAAGCAGGAGGGCCTCGCTCCTACGCGTGTAGAAGCGAGGCCCAAGATCACTTGCCGCACTGTTGAGCCGTCCGGTGTCGCCCTGCGTGCCGCGGTCACAAACGCGGCCAGCCCCACCGCAGCGCCTTCGTCGTCACCTGCTCTTCAAGACGTCGACCAGCTCGCGGTTGGAGTCGTAGATTCTTACCTCGAGCGGCATTCTGCCCGACGCATCGTGCGTGGCGCAGCCGAGGCACGGGTCGTAGGCCCTGAAAGCCATCTCAACCTGGTTCAGTACACCCTCACTTATGGGTGTTCCAGCCTTGATCAATCCCTGTGCCGCCTTCTTTATCGACATGTTGATGGCCGCATAGTTGTTCGTCGTGCCGACAATGAGGTTCACCTTCTTGATGATTCCCTTTTCGTCGGTCTGATAGTGGTGGAAGAGTATTCCGCGCGGAGCCTCGACGCAGCCCACTCCCTCAGTGGGAGTCTCCGTCGGGATGACCCGGATGTTGGGATTAGTGATCTCGGGATCCTGTGCCAGCTCCAGCGTTCTCTCGGCCGCGTACATCAGCTCGATGATTCTTGCCCAGTGAGTGGCCAGGGTCTGATGAACGGGCTTCCCGCCCAGAGTATTGTACATCTTCTCATACT
>JAZDPI010000322.1:0-5715 GCA_043797775.1 Candidatus Eiseniibacteriota bacterium | reverse complement strand
TTCCGGAGTTGAGGCGGATGACGGAACTGACGCCGATGGGCATTGTTTCGGGGGGGCTCCAGGTGTGTCCGGAGTCGCTCGAGCGTCGGCGCTGATTGCCATGCATGAGAAGGAAGTCGCCGTTCGTCGCCTCGGTGATGGAGCAATAGTTGAACGGACAGGCGACCTCGAAGGGCACCGTGACGGCGTCGGCGTCGTTGGCGGGGGGGGGGCCGTCGCTTCCCCAGGCAGTGCCGAGACCCGCCGCACAGCACATGGACACCACCATTGACAAGCCTGGGAACCACTCGTTCATCGCGTTTCTCCTTTTTTTAGTCGTGCGCTGCGCTGGGGTGACGCGTTGGAGGAGTCTTGAGGGGGACCGATGGTCGAGGATGGCGCGTCTTCCCGATTGCTGATTGAGCATAACGCGGGGAGGGATCTTTTACAACGACCGGAGGCGGGGGGGCGGGACAAGGGAGGAGGGACGAGGGGAAATGACGAAGCACGAATGACGAATGACGAAGAGGAGGGAGGAGGGCGAGGGGGATACAGGCCTGAGGCGTAAGGCTGCTCTGTAGAAAACCTGTCAGGATGGTCCTCTCGCCCGCCCGGGAGAGGGGGTCAGACACCTGTTTTTCGGAGAAAAAAAGTGTCAGACCCCGACGCGCGAGCGCCACGCAGCGAGGGTTTCTACAGAGCAGCGTAAGGCCTGAGGCGTGAGGGGTGAGGGTGGGGCAGAGGAGGCCGCCTCTAGCGATTCGAGGTCGTCGCGGCTTGTCGGAAGTTTACAGCGGGGGTGGAGGTCTGTCAGACCGCCTTTCTTTTCCCAGTCCCCCGCGTCGCGCGGCTGCTGGCTTTGGCGCACCATATTCAGGAACTGATTGACACCGGTCAGGTCCGGGACCTCGCAGAAGTCGCCCGCCGGGGCCACGTCACCCGCGCTCGCGTGACGCAGATCATGAACCTGCTGCTCCTGGCGCCAGATATCCAAGAAGACATCCTCTTCCTTCCGCCCACGGCTGAGGGCAAAGACCCCATCACACAGCGCGGCGTCCGAAAGATTGTAGACAGAACGTCTTTCCAGCAGCAGCGGCATGTCTGGCGGGCCATGTCTTGCAGTGTTTCATCAATCTAACCGGCCGACTCGGACTCTTCTGCAGGTGGAGCGACGGATCTCCACGAAGTGGCCTTGCGCATGAGCCAGCGGAACGCCAGCGTGTCCGCGCGCTAAGCCCATTCCACGTCTTGGCCACAGGAAAGGGAAAGGAGACGTTGCACATGCTCACGTTCTGGGGTAACTTACGCGAGTTCAGACGGCAATGGTGCAACATCGGGGAGCGCATTCGCTACGGCGTTGCCGGACGAGGGTCTGAGACACATCGCACAGAGCACCCTGACCGCATGGAAAGGGACGGCGCTTTCCGTTGGCGCTGGTGGAGGCGTGAAATGGTAGGGAAACTCGACTTCTACATGCCGTTTGAGGCAACGACCATCGAACACCTCGGCCTCAGACTGTACAGCACCCTGCCACCGGTAATCAGCGAGCTTGTCTCCAACTCCTATGATGCCGACGCTCCGAAAGTGGACATCGTCTTGCCAGAGGGCCCTTTGGGACCCTCATCCGAGGTAGTCCTTCGTGATTACGGACACGGAATGGACGCGCACGAGTTGCAGGACGAGTATCTGCCGATCGGACGAAACCGGCGTGGGCGCGACTCCAAGAACGTGATGTCGAAGAGCGGAAGGCGGCGCGTGACGGGCCGGAAGGGACTCGGCAAGCTCTCAGCCTTTGGGGTCGCTAGCGAGATCGAGATTACTGCCTACAGGGCGGGACAGACAATCTGCTTGATTCTGAACTATGAGGACATGAAGAACTGGGCCGAAACCCACACTATCAAGGAACCTTACAAACCCAGCATCGTGAACTCGCAAACTGGCCCGACGAAGGAACGCGATGGGCTTGAAGTGCGGCTGCGGCAGCTGCACCGTAAGAGCGCCATAGACGAAGACTCAGTTCGGAAAGGACTCGCCAAGAGGCTGCGGTTTATCGGCAGTGGATTCGAGGTGTTTGTGAACAACCGTCCCATCGGCCCCGGAGACCGTGTACAGCGAGGCGACGCGAGCGAGGCGTGGGACGTGAGCGAGTTGCCTCACGGATCCGATGTTGCGCCGGGCTTGCCGGTGTCCGGTTGGCTGGGGTTCGCCAAAGGGAGTTCGCAGACCGAGAGAGGGATTGACGTCTTCGCTAATGGCAAAGCCGTTGAACTAGGAAGCTTCTTCAACTACCCGAGCACACACGCACAGTTTGCACGCGCCCATCTCATCGGGGAGGTTCATGCTGACTTCCTCGATTCCGAGCAGGACCTCATCGCCACGGCCCGCAATTCTGTCGTGTGGGAATCAGAAGGCGGCATCGCGTTGCAGGAGTGGGGGCGTGCGACACTGAAGTGGGCGTTCGGGAAGTGGGTCGAAAGCCGCAAACAGAAGAAGGAGGAGCAGATCCTCAGGGTGGCTGGCTTCGAAGACTGGCTCAAGGGGCGTCAACCCTCCGAGCAGAAAGTCGCTCAGCGAATGGTGAGACTCTTGGTGGACGACCCAGACCTTGAGCCATCCTCGGCCGTGCCACTTTTGGAGATCGTCAAGAGCAGCGTGGAGAGCGTCGCGTTCCGCGAATTGATTGAGGCCATTGAAGACCAGGGAACCACCGCTAGCACGCTACTGAGCCTCTTCCAGGAATGGCGCGTCATCGAAGCCCGGGAATACCTGCGTCTCGCCGATGGACGACTTGAAGCAATGGAGAAACTCAACGGCTACCTGAAGGCGGGTGCCTTGGAAGTGCAGCAGATGCAGCCGCTTTTCGAGCAGAATCTCTGGCTCGTTGACCCCGCTTGGACAGAGGCAAACGGCCAGACGCGGTACACGCAATTGCTCCGAGAGCACTGCAAGGAACCCAAAGACTACGAGGACCTTGACCGCCGGCTCGACCTTCTCGGGGTACGGTCAAGCAGCGAGTTATGCGTGCTCGAACTCAAACGTCCCGAAAAGACGCTGTCTCGGCGCGACTTGGAGCAGATCGAGAAATACGTTGACTGGGCTAGGTCGCAGTTCGAAGGGTCGGGTCCAGACGCTCCCCGGTACGTTCGTGGATTGCTCGTCGTTGGGCAGCTGAGTACAATGGCTGACGTGCAACGCAAGCAAACACGGTTGGCAGGTAGTGACATACGAGTGGAAACCTACGCCGACTTACTGACGCGCGCACGCGACTACTATGGGCAGGTGGAAAGGGTTCTCAAGGCCATTGCGCCAGAGTACTCGAGGTCACGGCGCAAGGCCGCGAAGCGCCACAAGTGATGGCAGAAGGCCGTTGTCATGGACGTGATGACTCGCGAACAACGTCACAAGGCCATGCGGAGCAACCGGGGACGTACCGGCCCTGAACGCGCGTTTGCTTCTCTGTTGTGGAAACAGGGGTTTCGGTTCCTGACCGCCGAGGGTTACAGGACGTGGTTTGGGAAGCCGCTTCTCGGCCAACCGGACTTGATCTTTACGCGCAAGAAGGTGCTAATATTTGTCGACGGGTGCTTCTGGCATGGGTGCCGCCTGTGTCATGACTTCCGGCGAGACTGTAGCACGCCTTGGCAAGCGAAGATCCAAACGAACGTCCGGCGCGACAGGCGAAACGTCAAGAAACTTGCAGCTCAGGGATGGCACGTTGTCAGGGTGTGGGAACATAACGTCCGGAGGAAGGATCGCATGTTGAAGACGGTGAAGAGAATTTCCAGATTACTCCGGAGTCGCCGCCGGTGATCCCCAGAAACACAGAACAGAAACGGCGCATCAAGAACGGTCTTCGCGCGCTCAAGCATTTCCTGGAGAAGCGCCGCCCCAAGCTTTCCCGTGTTGCGCCTACGGCCGTTTCACTGTTTTCGGGTGCTGGCATCAGCGACATGGGGTACGCGATGGCGGGCTTTCGCTTCGTCGTGCAGGTCGAATTGGACGCTGATCGCGCCGAGCTTGGGCAGAGGAATTTTCCGAAGTCGAAGTGGCTGAAGCTTGACGTAAGCAAGGCCAGCAACGACATAGTCGCGGCCTACAGAGATAAGTGTAAGAGGCGTCTGGATCTGCTGGTGGCCACGCCTCCCTGTCAGGGCATGAGCAGTTCAAACCCCAGCAGGGGCAAGCGCAAGTCGCCAGAAGCGAGGAGGAACGAACACAAGAATAACCTCTTGCTGGCGGTAGTCCCGGTCGCCCGCACGCTGCGCCCTCGGTTCATCGTGGCCGAAAACGTGCGCCAGATTCTGACGCACTCAACGCACGGGCACGACGGTGAGACCCTCATTCTTGAACGTCTTGCCTCAATGTTACCGGAGTACCGGTTTTTCGCTACCAGGGTCAATGTCGCCAACCACGGCATCCCACAGACCCGTTGGCGCGCGCTCATCGTTGGCGTCCACGAGAAGGAGCCGTGGCTGAAGATGATCGAGAAGCATCGGCGTACCCCCTGGCCAGCCCCGACGCACTCCGACAATCCATCCGACGGTCTGCTGTCATGGGCAACGGTGAAGGACTGGTTACAACTCATGGAGTACCCCAAGCTCAGTTCGAGGAGTCCTGATGCAGCGCGTGATACCCATCCGCTTCACTTCGTGCCACACTATAATGAAGACCGCTATCTGCTGGTGAAGTCAATCCCACCTCACAGTGGTCGCAGCGCCTACCAAAACGACGCGTGTCCAAGCTGTGGGGTAAAGGGGATTGCGGAAGGCCGTGCATCGTGTTCACAGTGCGGACAACCCATGCGAAATCGTCCCATCGTCATCAAGGGCGGCCCGGCACGATTGATTAGAGGCTTCGCCTCAAGCTATCGCCGGATGAAGGGGGACGAGCCGGCGTCAACGGTGACCACCAATTCTAGCCACATCGGGAGCGATAACAAAATCCACCCTTGCGAGCACCGCGTGTTGAGCATCTTGGAGTGTGCTGACCTCCAGACGGTCCCCAGGTTTTTTGACTGGTCCTACGCGATGGAAACGGACCGGAAATACCTCATCCGCAACGTGATTGGGGAGGCATTCCCGACCTACTTCACCTATCTGCACGGGCGAGTGATTCACGCACTTGTCACCGGCAGGAAGCGCAGCTTTGCGTCGCTGGCTCCGATGTCGGCACGTGTGCTCAAACTCCAGACGGAGGCACGTACGAGACTCTGATAGGATCACCTCGGCACATCAGTTGAAGGATGCTCCTCCCGGTTCGTATGTGTCCTGCCATGCCGACCCGTTAACCACCCGGTGGGGCTACCCGTCGCCTCTGAGAGTTTGAGAGGGTTTCGGGGGAGACCGGAGGCGAAATCGCACGGGTTGCGGATGGGGGGCGAGTGAGAGAGCGAAACAGAGAGGCGGAATGGGGGCGATCCTTTCCTTGCAGCCCATCTCGCGATAGATGGTGAAGCGATAGACAGGGGGATAGAGGGGCGCGGTTGAGGGCGTAGTGGACGAGGGCGCCTCCAGCGAGTCGAGGTCGTTGCGGGATGTCGCTAGAGCGAGGATGAAGTTCGTCGAAAAAGAATCCCGTCCCCTTTTCGCCTCCCTTTTGGCGTCAGGCGGCGAAGAAGTGGAAAGGGCCCGCGCTGAGGCGGGCCCTCTCCGGGCAGGCAGGGTTAGTCCTGGGCGTAGAGCGGGTCGAAGTAGAGCTCCCAGATAACGCCCCTCTCGGAGTGGCGCATGCTGTAGA
>JAZDPI010000308.1:0-8708 GCA_043797775.1 Candidatus Eiseniibacteriota bacterium | reverse complement strand
GGGAGGGGCTCTTCTGGCCGCCCGCGTCGGAGCGGTGAGTGCGGACCACCTTCTGGCGGTGAACGACACGGACATCGAGGCGCTGAGAGACGCCGGCGTCATAGGGGTTCTCCTGCCGGGCGTTTCCTTCAGCCTCGCGCTCGGGAGCTATGCGCCTGCCAGAAGGATGATTGAGGCCGGCCTCGCCGTGGCTCTTGCGACGGACTGCAATCCCGGGAGCTCCTTCACGGAGTCCATGCAAATCGTGATTACGCTCGCCTGCGTGGAGATGAAGATGACTGCGGCGGAGGCCGTCGTTGCGAGCACGTTGAACTCCGCCTTCGCAGCGGGCCGGGGAGACGTCGTCGGGTCCATTGAGCCGGGAAAGAAGGCCGACTTGATCGTACTGAACGCTGAAGATTATCGGGAGCTTCCGTATCACTACGGTGTTTCGAACGTTGAACACGTCGTGAAGGACGGCAGGCTGGTCGTGCGTTCCGGAGGGCTCCGGCCGTCATGAGACGGCTGCTCGATACGCGAAAGGAGGAAGCGTGGCGAGGCTTGTAGAGTGTGTGCCGAATTTCAGTGAGGGGTGCGACGCTCGGGTAATCGACGCGATCGTGGCCGAGATAACATCCGTGGAGGGCGTGAGACTCCTCGACAGGGAGGCGAACGCCGATCACAACAGGGCTGTGATCAGCTTCGTGGGCGAGCCCGAAGCGGTCGTGGAGGCCGCGTTCCGAGGCGCGAAGAAGGCGCAGGAACTGATAGATCTCGGGAAGCACAAGGGTGAGCATCCGCGCATGGGCGCCACGGACGTGATCCCTTTCGTGCCGCTGAGAAACGTCACAGCCCAGGAGTGCGTCGAGCTGGCCAAGACGCTAGGCAGGCGAATTGGCGAGGAACTTGCAATACCCGTGTTTCTGTACGAAGCGGCGGCCGCGAAGCCCGAGAGGGAGAATCTCGCTCAGGTCCGGTCCGGGGAGTTCGAGGGCTTGAGGGACGCCATCGGCAAGGATCCGAGCAAGAAACCCGATTTCGGCCCGGAGAGAATACACCCGACGGCGGGCGCGACTGCCGTGGGCGTGCGGATGCCCCTCGTTGCGTTCAACGTGAACCTGGGGACCTCGAACATCTCGGTGGCACGTAACATTGCCAAGGCCATAAGGTTCGGGGACGGCGGCCTGCGCTACGTCAAGGCCCTCGGTTTCGAGCTCAAAGAAGTCGGCATGGTGCAGGTCTCGATGAACCTGGTCAACACACAGGGCACGCCGATTCAGCGGGTTTTTGCGCTAATAAAGTCTGAAGCTGAAAGGTACGGTGTGCCGATAGTAGGAAGTGAGATAGTGGGATTGGTCCCGTTGGACGCTCTCGTGGACGTTGCAGAACATCACCTGAAATTGGAAGGATTCGAACGGGATCAGATCCTGGAAACAAGATTCTTGGGAGAGACCGGTAGTACTGGATCTAGTCTTGCTCAGTACGTGGAGGAAGTAGCTGCACCTTCGGCGGTGCCGGGCGGGGGGAGTGTCTCCGCACTGGCCGGGGCTCTTTCGTGCGCTCTTTCCGCCATGGTGAGCGGCCTGACCATTGGGAAGAAGAAATACTCCGGGGTTTGGGAAGAGATGAAGGAAGTGAGAGCCGTCTGCGAAGCATCTCGCCAGAGACTTCTCAAGCTCGCCGAGGATGACTCTCGCGCCTTCGAACAGGTTCTGAAAGCCAGGAGGGCCCTCAAGGTGCGCCCCGACGAGAACGCCAGACGGGAAGCTGTGGCGAGCGCCTCGGTGAAGGCCACGGAGGTACCCCTCGAGGTTTGCAGGGAGAGTGTGAAGGCGCTGGAGCTCTCGAGGGAGGTCGCGCTCAAGGGAAACGTGAATTCCATCAGCGACGCGGGCGTTAGCGCCGCGATGGCCCACGCGGCGCTCATCGGAGCGTCGCTGAATGTGTACATCAACCTGAGCTCGCTCGGAGAGAAGTCCAGACGAGATTCCATCCGCCGCGACACGGAACTCTTGAGACAATCGGGTGAGGGGCTCTATTCGGAAGTAAGAAAGCTCGTTGAGACCAAGCTGCTCGAACATTCGGAGCAAGGCTAGGCTCAGAACGAGGAGCTCATCTTGAACAAGTCCTCTTCAATAAAGGCTCAGGCCCAGAAGCATCTCTCCAACGGGAACCTGGACAGAGCTCTGGCCGAGTACGAGAAGCTTCTGTCCATGGAGGACGTGGACCCGTACGATTTCGTCCTTGCCGGCGACGTGCACCTGAAGAAGGGCTCGCTGAGGGAAGCCGTCTCTCATTACGAGAAGGCCATGGACGCGTACGAGAAGCTGGGTCTTTACAAGAATGCCGCGGCCATAGGGAAACGAGTCCTGAGGTTGAATCCCACCTCCTCGGAAATCTACAGGAGGCTGGGTGAGATAAGGCTGCGGGAAGGCCTGACCACGGAAGCAATCCAGGATATGCTCAGGTACTCGGAGATCAAAGTCAAGGACGATGACTTCGAGTGCGCGATACACGCCCTTGAATCCGCCTGCAAAGCTTGCCCCAAGGACACGTCTCTCTCGGACAGGCTCACCGTCCTTTACGAGCGCACGAACAAGACCGCCGAAGCGGCCCGTGAATTCGCACGCGTCTCCGAGATCCTGAGAGAAAGGGGAGACGAAGAAGGAGCGGCGACCTACTACGAGAAAGCCCTCAAGACAGACGCCGAGGCTCTTTCCGCGCCGCAAGGAGCGCAGGGGGAGCCTGCGCCCGGGCCGAAGGGAACACCCCCCGAGGCAGAGCCCGGTGGCGAGGAGGTACCCTCCCAGAGTGGAGGTGAACAGGGTCCCGCGGAGGCCGCCTCATCCACGGAGACTCCTGCCGGCGAGCCGGAGATCGAAGATTCCGCAATCCCGCCCGAGATGCGCACGGGCTCCATCCATGTGACTAGCAGACCTCGCTCCAGACCTGCGACTGTGGACATAACCGAAGTGCTCAGGCAGTTCAAGTCCCAGGTGGAGGGAAAGATCGGAACCGACGACCACCAGAGCCACTACGACCTCGGGGTGACCTACAAGGAAATGGGCCTTCACGAGGAGGCGCTCAACGAGTTCAGGGTGGCGATGGCCGGCGAAAATCACAGGGTCAAGTCGCTCGAGATGGCCGGTGTGTGTCATCTCGAGATGGGCGAGTACGAGGAGGCGCTCGAAGCGTTCCGGCGGGCGATCAGAGAAAGGGACAGTGACGCCGAGGACTATCCGGGTCTCTGCTTCAGTTTGGGCACCGCGCTTGAGGCGCTGGGGAACAAGGACGAGGCTCTCGACAAATTCAGAGAGGTCGCCTCTCTCAACCCCGATTTTCCTGGCATACAGGCTAAGCTCGAATCCCTGGGAGAAAACGCGAATGCCGGAGTCGAGTAAATCTGTGCGCAGACTCAAGAAGATGGCCGAGGGGGGCTACATCGATCTCCACATTCACTCGAATTGCTCCGACAGCCCTCTGTCTCCGAAGGAGGTTGTGCGGGAGGCGAAGGAGAGAGGGATGACTGCGATTGCGGTCACGGATCACGACTCGGTGGCCGGGGTGGAAACTGCGATCGGAGAGGGCGAGAAGCTGTGCATCGAAGTGGTCTCGGGCGTGGAGCTGAGCGTCAGCGACGCAGCCTCCGACATTCACGTTCTGGGCTACTTCGTCGATCACACGGACCCGGCCTTCGTGAGCGAGCTCGAACGCTTCAAGGCGGCGAGACTCGAGAGGGTCAAGAAGATTTTGGCGAAGCTCAAGCAACTCGAGGTTGACATCGAACTGGACTCCGTTCTCAAGATCGCGGAGAACGGTTCGATCGGAAGGCCGCACGTCGCAGAGGCCCTGCTTGCGAGCGGGTACGTTGACACGTTCGAGGAAGCCTTCCGCAGATACATCGGACACCGTTCCCCGGCCTACGTTCCCAAGATGCTTCTGACTCCGAACGATGCCTTCAGGCTTATCGAGAAGGCAGGCGGTGTCTCGGTCCTGGCACACCCGGGGACGGTCCAGAGGGACGACCTCATTCCGGAGTTCGTGCAACTGGGCATGAAGGGAATAGAGGTCTGGCACCCCAAGCACGACCGCGGTACCGTGAGATACTACATGGAGCTCGCAAAGCGATACGGCCTCATCGTTACCGGGGGTTCGGATTCGCACGGCTCAAGAACCGCAAACGCCCGCATAGGCTCCGAACGCGTTCCCTATTCCATACTCGTAAGCCTCAAGCAGACGGCGGCCCGGGTCACGGCAGGCAGCTAGCGGGGCGTGGGTTTCCGCATAACGGTCCCGTCCAAGATTTCATTTGACTGGCCGATGCGCATCTGGTATTGCTCTGCGTCGTCAAGGAGGTGAAAAGGGGAACACAAAACCCTGAGACATAGCCTGCGCAGGAACGTGCGCCACGCACAGGGAAGCTGGTTTGATTCCAGCACGGCCACGCCACTGTGAACGGTTAGGGGTCCGCAAGAAGCCACTGGGACGGTTGTCCTGGGAAGGCGCGGACTCTCGACGACCCGTGAGTCAGGAGACCTGCCTGCGCAGTTGCCCGAAGCCTTCGACGGAAGGAGTAGGGCCGAAACCCTCAGCCTTCCGCAGGTGAGGGTTTTTTGATTCCGCCCGGGAGGCTGCAGCCGAAGCTGAAGGGGCCCGGAAGCGTGAAGAGACTCCACGAAGACGCTCCGGAGACGCGAAGGAGGGGTATGAAGACGACCAGACAGATCGCCATGGCCGGGCTCCTGTCGAGCCTCACCGTGGCCCTTGGGTTTCTGCTCATGGCCGTTCCCAACGTGGAGCTGATGACGCTCGTCGTGTTTGTGTCCGGGAGTCTTCTGGGCGTGAGAGGAGGGGCGCTCGTCGGGGCATGCTCAATGTTGATTTATTCGGTGGTGAACCCCATGGGAGCCGCGGTGCCGCTCGTGACCGCGGCGCAGTTGGTCGGGATGGGGATGGTCGGTTCGGTGGGTGCGGCAGGCCTGCGAATCAGGACGGCGTTCAGACCGCGGCTTGCGAGGAACGTGGTGTTCGCCGCCGCCGGGCTTGCTCTCACGTTTCAATACGATTTTCTTACGAATCTTGCCCTGGGGATTTCCGTGGGCGCTGTCGGCCCGGTGCTCGTGGCGGGGATTCTGTTTTCGATCGTGCACCTGGTCTCCAATGCGCTGATTTTTTTCTTCCTGGCAGACGTGTTGATTTCGATCAGACCAAGGGTCCGGGGCCAGTCAGGAGTTCTCCCGTCGGACGCGGATCCGTTGGGAGAGGGCCCGGACGGCGCAAGCAGGAGGTGAGCATGCGAGGGATGGTAAACGCTTTTTCTGTTTTGGGTTTTGGAGCGCTGTTGATTCTGAGCGCGGGCGTGGCTGCCGCCGGCGCGGAGGCGACGGCCTCGGATTCCGTCGGAGCAGGCTTTGTCGGAAGGGCGCAGGCCGGCGCCGACAGCGTCGGAAGCAGCATCCTCGGTGCCGCCACCGTCGTCACGGATACCACGGGTGGGGCAGGCTCCGAGACGGCGGTCGCCGCCGTGCCTGACACGGTGGCGGAGGAGGGGGAGGCGTCCAGTGCTGATGCACGCATGCCATCGTATCGCGTGGGCGAGATATTCGTCTGGGCGCCCAAACTAATAGGCGCTCTCTCAGATGTGCCTGCGTCGGTTTCGCTCGTGAGCAGAGAAGAGATCGAGAGCGGAGAGGAGAAGACCGTCGTTGGCTTTCTCTCGAAGAGAGAGGGGATAAGCTCCGGGAGCTACGGGTCGTTCGGAGCCCTCGAAATGGTGAGCCTCAGAGGCTCCCGTTCCGGGAGGGTAGCGACCGCGTTGGACGGCGTCGTCATCAACAACTCACAGAACGGCGGCGTAGACTTCAACTCCGTACCGCTCTCCTTGCTGGAACGCGTGGAGATCCTCAGGGGTCCGCTGGGGGCGATCCACGGTGGAAACGGGGTTGCCGGGATCGTGAATCTCGTGAGCGCCGGGCCGAAGGAGGGTGAGAAGCCCTGGAGCGTGGTCACGGTGGCTTCCGGCAGCCTGGGCTACAGAAAGAGCTCGGCCTCTTTCGCCAGGCGGCTCGGCAGCTTTGGCATGTTCTTTGGTATAGAGGATGCCTCAGGCGAGGGAAGCGGCGCGTACGAACACTATGCCGGGAAGGATTACTTCGCGAAGCTCGAGTACAGGCTCACGCGGGATCGCAGCATGAACGTCCTTTTCTGTTCTCACTCCGCCGAGCTGGAGACGATAAGGGAAGCCAGGCAGGACTCCGAGTGCAGGAGGATACACGTGTCCGGGTCCGCGGCGCTGCCGGGCGACAGCCGGCTTGAACTGAGGGCGTTTCATTCCGTCGAGGGCACGGACTACACAGACCCCTACGTCGTGACCGAGAGCGACCTCACGAGGGCGGGGACACTCGCGGACTACTTCAAGTACGGGACGAGGTTCGGCGATCTGGCCTGTGGAGCCGGATTCACGCGGAGCTCCCTGGCGTGTGAGGACGCGGCGAGCAGTTGGTCCCCGAGAACCAGCGAAGGATACTTCTTCGCCGAGAGCCGAGTCTCGCTCGCGCAGAGCCTCAAAGGTCTCGTGTCGCTGAGGACGGACCTGCATTCCACCTACGGAAACGAAGTCAGCCCGTACGTGTGTCTCTGGGGAGAAAGAGAGAACGATCGGCTGTGGTTCTCGTACGGCCGCGGCTTCAACCCGCCGACGCTGAACGACCTCTTCTGGCCTCTTCAGAGCACGAGTTGGGAGGGATGGACCTACACGACGGTCGGCAACAGTCGGCTCAAAGCGGAGTCAAGCTGGATGGCGGAGCTGGGCTCGAGCCTCAGGTTCAACGACGGAGCAACCGGGTTCAGCGTCTCGTGCTTCGTGTCGGAGACGTCGGACTACGTCGAATGGGAATCCTCAGTCTCTCTGCCGGATGCGACGGTGACGTATTCGCCTGCGAACGTGGAGAGAGTGCGGACAGGAGGTCTCGAAGCAGGCGCCGTTGTTCGCGCAGGAACGGAGCAGATAGGAGGAGCCAACGTCACGTTTCAGCGGGTGGAACGGGAATCGGGAGAATCGATGCCGTTCATGCCGGAAAACAGGGTGAACCTCTGGTTCTCGAAAAGCCTGATGCCTCTTCCGGATCTCACTGCGAAGTTGAGTCTGGACGTGTCGCGCGTCGGAAGATACACGGAACCCATGAGTTCCTTCCATGGACCCCTTTTTCTTGCGGAGGGTGGTGTGTCTCTCACACTGGCCGGTTTCACGGCGTATGTTCGCGTGCGTAACATCATAAATGAGGAATATCCCTCCAGGTATCTGGAGGCTCCGCCCACCACCGAAGCTCCGGAGGCCCGCTACTATCCGTTGCCGGGGAGGAACTGGGACGTGGGGATTGTGTGGCGCCTGCTTGATTGAGGACGGTGGGGCCGGGCGGTGGTAGTGTCAGGGCGGCGGTGCCACGGAGGTGGAATGTTCTCGAGATTCCTCACGAGAGAGGAGCGAATAGTGTGTGTGGCACTGTCGCTGTGTCTTCTGGGGGGCGGTGTGTACACCCTGGCAGGCTCACTTTTCGAACTGCCGGAGGAGGTGAGGATGCCCGGAGCGGGCTGGGACGGAGAGAGCGACCTGGGCTCGGGCATAGGCGATGTACCTGGGGGCGGTCGGTGGGCAGTCTCTGAGCCGCCGACCCCTGGCGCCGGGGATGCGGGAAGGGTGGGAGAGGCGGCTGACGGAAGTGGGATCGGAGCGGGGGTCGGGCAGAAGGCCGGCCCGCGGAGTCCTTCCGGGATGCTGGATCTCAACAGTGCCGGCTCCGCAGAGCTCGAAGCTCTGCCGGGAATAGGTCCGGCGCTCGCGTCGAGGATAATAGAGACTAGGGAGGCGCTCGGAGGATTCAAATCGGTAGACGACCTCCTTCAGGTGCGAGGGATAGGCGTTAAGACACTGGCCCGCTTTCGCGAGTGGGTGTTCGTGTCCGACGCGCGGTAGCTCGGATCTTCATCTGCGGCCGGCGTCGCAGGGGCGCGAGCGCTCGCATTTTGCACTGGGCCATTGCAGAAAGAGGCACGGCCGGTTTTCATCCGCCGCACCGACGCGGCACGCCCAACCTCCCTCTACCCCAACACATGCACGCAGCGTGAGTTGGCGAGTCTCGCCATCACGGGCGGCGTTCCCGTCCTCCTTCGGGGATTGGCACCAATCATGCTTAAAAAGTGACCTACGTGGACTGCGCTTTTCCGCGGGCAGAAGGAGGACCACTTTGCACGACAGCGTTGCGCTAAGGCTCGTTGAAGAGAAGCTCATCTCGAAGGAGGCCCTTGACAAGGCCACGAGGCAGAAGAAGGAAAGCGGGGGCAGTCTCACCGCTCACCTCGTCAAGATAGGCGCAATCTCTGAGGACCAGCTCACCAGGTACCTGTCGGAGCTCTACAACGTCCCCGTCATAAACCTCTCCGCAACCGAAGTGGACAGATCCGTGATAAAGCTCATTCCCGGTGACGTGGCGAGCAAGTTCCAGGTCATTCCGGTCGAGCGCGTCGGGCGCAAGCTCACGGTCGCCATGGTCAACCCCAGCAACATCTTCGCCATAGACGACATCAAGTTCCTGACGGGTCTTGAGGTTCAGCCTCTCATTGCCGGAGAGGGTGAGATCAAGAAGGCCATCGACAGGTACTACGACTCCGCCGATTCACTCGCCACGGTGATGAAGAGCATGGAAGAGGACGTGGAGATAGTCGAGGAGCAG
>JAZDPI010000293.1:0-10891 GCA_043797775.1 Candidatus Eiseniibacteriota bacterium | reverse complement strand
CTCGTGTCAGCAAGTCGGGTGAGGTGCTCGATGCCGGCGGGCTGCCCATCTGCACGGCCATTCACGACCAGTGGACCCCGGACGTGGCCTTCGACGGCACGAACTACCTCGTTGTCTGGGACGACGAGCGTTCAGGCGCGGACAGCGACATATACGGTGCGAGGGTGACGGTATCGGGTGCCGTGCTCGAGCCCTCGGCCATCCCGATTTCGACGGCGATGGACAGCCAGTGGCATCCTGCAGTGGCGTACAACGGCAGCGACTTTGTTGTCGTATGGCAGGACTGGCGGTATCAACTGGACAGCGACGTCTACGGCACCAGAGTCAGCCCGGACGGCACCGTGCTCGAACCCTCGGGCATCCCGATTTCGACGGCGGAAGACGATCAGTGGCATCCCGATCTGGCCCCCGAGGGCGACGAAGTGCTGGTGGCCTGGCGCGACGGCCGCAACGTGACATGGGACATCTACGGCGCACGTCTGGACGCTTCAGGCGTGCTTCTTGATCCGACCGGCTTCTCCATCTCCAGTGCGGAAGGAGACCAGTCTTCTCCTGCCGTGACTGCGGGAGGAGGGGGCTACGACGTTGTCTGGTCCGCGGACCAGAAGCTGTACGACGCCTTTTCCCACACGGACGTGAGGGGAACGCGCGTGAGCGTTTCGGGGAACGTTCTTGAGCCGGGCGGAACGGACGTCTCGGTTTCGTCCAGCACTCAGAGGCGCTCCGGTGCGGCGTTCGACGGCGCCAACTTCATCGTCGTCTGGGACGACGGCCTGCGCCACGGCCACTACGGCTCGATATGCGCGGCGCGCGTCGAGCCATCGGGAGCCTTGCTCGACACCGCGACCATCGAGCTTGCGAGCCTCTGGGGTGACGTCGAGAGGTATCCCGCCGTGGCGTACGGGGCGGGGGGCTATCTCGTCGGCTGGGAGGACGGCACGAGCGGCAAGTTCGAAGTGTGGACGCGGCCCGTCAGCACATCGGGCGAGCCGGGCAGCGCAGCGCATCACGGAGATTTGATCGACGTCGTCAGGCAGTGGAGACCGTCGATAGCTTCTGACGGGCAGGGATTCCTGCTGGTCTGCGTGGAAGAGGTCGACGGCAGTCACAAAGTTGCCGCTCGCAGGATGGACGGGGACGGGAATCCTCTCGGCGCGAGCCTGACGACGGTGAGGATTGCGCCGGACATACCCTCAGTCGCAGTTGCGTATGGGGATTCGACCTACTTGGTTGTGTGGGAGGAGGCCGGAGGCGTCACCGGATACGACGTGTACGCGGCGCGAGTGGACACGTCGGGTGCCGTAGTCGACGTGGGTCCCATACACGTGAGCGGCGGGACGTGGGACGAGCGCGAGCCGTGCGTGGCCTTCGACGGGGACAGCTACTTCGTGGCGTGGCAGGACAAGCGCAACGGTCTGGACTGGGACGTTTACGGCGCTCGAGTCTCGACGTCAGGTGCGGTGCTGGATCCGGCAGGCGTCGCAGTGTCTGCCGCGTCCGGGAATCAGACGTGCCCTGTCGCCGCCTTCGATCAGAGCAGTTACTTTGTCCTCTGGACCGACGAAAGGGAACATTGTGATGTATACGGGACCAGGGTCAGTTCTGCCGGCGCGGTGCTCGATCCCGAAGGGCTGCCTGTCTCCGACGTGCGTTATGACCAGAGAAATCCTGCCGTCGCGCCCGGACCCAGATGCGTTCTGATTTTCTCGTACGAGTCGTTCGTAGCCTCTCCTTACGGCTCCTACAGGGTAATGGGAAACGTGAGGCGCGGCCCCACGGCAGTGCTTTTCTCAAGAGCCTCCGCGATTCTGCGCGACGGCTGTGTTGTGCTCGATTGGGAAACCACGGTGGACGCGGGTGCGTCCGCCTTTATCGTCGAGCGGGCAGATTCGCCGCTGGGCGAGTTCTTGCCTCTGAGCGCGGCGGTGTCCGGAGAGACCGGCCGTACGTTCCGGTGCACGGACTGCAGTGTGACGAGCGGCCGGAAATACTGGTACAGGATCGCGTCCCTGGCCTCCCAGGCCGGTGAGACGTACGGGCCCATAGAAGTAGAGGCCGGTCTCGCTCCCTCGTTCCACGCGCTCCACGGCGCGACGCCCAATCCGTTCAGCTCCGCCTGTTCCATCCGTTTCGACATACCCGAGCGCTCGTACGTGTCGCTGGGAGTGTTCGACGTACGAGGCTCTCTCGTCGCGTCCGTTGCCGAGGGATGGATGGAAGCCGGAGCGTATGCAGTCGTGTGGAATGGTCGGGGAAGAAACGGTTCTGAGCTGCCTTGCGGCGTGTACTTTTGCTCGCTTAAAGCGGGTGAGTTCGGAGCGACGAAGAAGATTCTGCTCCTCAGATGACGCGCGTGCGGTGAGAGCGGGTGGTCCGGGCCTGCGCGAACCCTTTTCCTGTTCTTGACTTCGCGTGTCTTTCTGATAGCATGGCGTCGAACGCGGCACCGGATCAGGGCTGCGAGAGTCTTTCTCCGCTGAGATCAAGATCGCAGACACAACTGCCGGAACATCGAGAACACTGGGAGCCTTCCCGTGCGTTTCATAGCCGACCTCCACGTCCACTCACGCTACAGTCGTGCCACCAGCAAGGACATGGACGTCGAAACCATGGCTCGCTGGGCCGGGCTCAAGGGCATAACCCTTCTGGGCACCGGTGATTTCACTCACCCCACCTACTTCGCCGAGTTGAGTGCGAGGCTCGAGCCTGCCGAGGCCGGTCTTTTCAGGGTCAAAGGGGGCGGGTCCTCGACTCGCTTCATGCTGACGGGCGAAGTGTCCAACATCTATCATCAGAACGACCGGCTGAGGAAGATACACACGCTCATTTTCGCGAGAAGCCTCCGGGACGTGGAGCGGCTGAACGCAAAGCTCCACAGGTACGGAAAACTCTCGAGCGACGGCAGACCCATCTTCACTTTCTCCGTTCGAGATCTTGTCAGAATGGTCCTCGACATCTCGCCTCATTTCCTCCTGGTTCCGGCCCACGCTTGGACTCCGTGGTTCAGCGTGTTCGGAGCGAACTCCGGCTTCGACTCGCTGGAAGAGTGCTTCGGTGACGAGGTGAAGCACATCCATGCGATAGAGACCGGTCTCTCCTCGGATCCGCAGATGAACTGGCGGCTGTCGAAGCTGGACAGGATTTGCCTGATTTCAAACTCCGACGCCCACTCGCCCTCTCGAATAGGAAGGGAGGCAAACGTCTTTGATTGTGAGCTTTCCTACGACGAGATATGCGACGTGGTGAAGAGAAAGGATCCGAAGAGATTCCTCTTCACGATAGAGTTCTTCCCGGCAGAAGGCAAGTATCACTACGACGGCCACAGGAAGTGTGGGGTGGTCCTCACGCCGGCCGAGAGCGTTCGTTTTTCCAAGACGTGCCCGGTCTGCAAGAGGCAGCTCACGATCGGTGTCTGTCACAGGATTGAAGAACTCGCGGACAGGCAGTCGGGCTCAATGCCGCAGGGGGCCGTTCCGGCGAAACACGTGATTCCTCTGGGGGAGATCATTGCCGAGAGTCTGGGAGTGGCTCCGGGTTCTTCTTCCGTGGAGCGGGAGTACATGAGAATAGTGGGGAAGTGCGGAAGCGAGTTCGAGGTTCTGCTGGACCTGGGGCCTGAGCAACTCCTTCGTCACGTGCCGAGAAACGTGGTGGACAGCATATGCAGGATGAGGGAGGGAAAGGTGAAGATAGAGCCGGGTCACGACGGCGTTTTCGGGAAGATAAGCGTTCTCTCGGAGCAGAAGGACGAGAGCGTCCTCGCGAGTGAACAGATGAGCCTTTTCTAGAGGCTTCGGTCGCTCCGGCAGGGGAGGGCCTCCGTGATAGACTCCTACGAATTCGGGGAGATTGTCATAGACGGGAAGACCTACACTTCGGACGTGATAATCTACCCGGACAGGATCGACGACGGATGGCGGCGGAAAGAAGGGCACAAGCTCTCCGTGGAGGACATCAAGGGAGTCCTCGACTCGAGACCCGAGGTTCTGGTCGTGGGAACCGGGTATTCCGCTTGCCTGAAAGTGGAGTCGGGCACCAAGCGTGCGCTCGAGGAGAGCGGTGTCGAACTGATCGTGGCCGACACGACGAAGGCCTGCCGGGAATTCAATCAGCTCGCCGGGAGAAAATCGGTGGTCGCGGCGCTCCATCTGACTTGCTAGAATCGTAAGGAGGATTTCATGAGCTACGAGAACATTCTGCTCGAGAAGAAGGACAGGATTGCCTTTATCACAATCAACAGGCCCAAGGTGTTGAACGCCCTTAACGTCGCAACCATGGACGAGCTTCGGAGGGCCTTCCTGGATGTGAAGCACGACGACTCCGTGGGCGTCGTCATACTCACCGGCAGCGGCGAGAAGGCTTTCGTGGCCGGAGCAGACATAAAGGAGTTCCTCAATCTGAATTCGGAGGGGGCCAGGCGTTTCTCTCTCTCAGGGCAGCACGTCTTTCGTCTCATCGAGAAGCTGGGGAAACCCACGATCGCGGCCGTCAACGGATTTGCCCTCGGCGGGGGGTGCGAGCTGGCCCTCGCCTGCACGATCAGAGTGGCCTCCGAGAACGCGAAGCTGGGGCAGCCCGAGTTGAACCTGGGTCTCATTCCCGGCTACGGCGGCACTCAGAGGCTTGCGAGATTGTGCGGGAAGGCCGTCGCCACGGAGCTCATACTCTCGGGCAGGTTTGTGGACGCGCGCGAGGCGCTTCAGATGGGGCTCGTCAACAAGGTCACCCCGCCCGACAAACTGACCGCCACGTGCGAAGAGATGGCCCGCGTGCTGCTCTCCAAGCCGGCACTCGCGGTGCGATATGCGATGGAAGCGATAGACGAGGGTATTCAGGTGTCCCTGGACGAGGGTTCCTACATCGAGGCCAACATGTTCGGCCTCTGTTTTGCGACGGAAGACATGAAGGAGGGGATCACCGCCTTTCTCGAGAAGCGGGAGCCCAATTTCAAAGGGAAATGAACCCCGGTTGTCGCGGCAGGCGTACTACCAAACCTGTGGCTCAGCGTTGCCCGAACGCAGAGGTTGTTATGAGAGCTCGGTTTTCTCGGTCATCGGCTTGTCACTCCTCGGACAGCAGAGTCTTTGTGAGCACCGCCGCTCTCGCGGTGGTCTGCGTCTTCCTGTCGGCTTCGCTCTCGGGTTGCGGAGATGAGCCCACGAGCTCACGGCCCGGAGGGACCGTGTCCGTCAATTCACTCCCGGGAGGCGCGTTGATTCTGGTTGACGGCACCAGTACGACAAGATTGACTCCGGACACACTGGGCGTGCGGCCGGGGAGCCACACGTGTACGCTGAGGCTCGAGGGTTACCGTGACAGCTCCGTCACGTTCTCCGTGAGCGAAGGGGACACGGCCTGGGTCAGGGTGCAGTTGGAGGCCTTACCGGGAACGCTCCGCTGGGTGCGAGTCCTGGACCCCGGCGTCCCGGTGTTCTCCATTGATTTTGCCTCTGCGAGCTACGGGTACGCCGTGGGAGAAGACGGGAAGGTCTTCCGCACTCTGAACGGAGGACAGGACTGGAGCGAGATCGCAAGCGGTGCCGCGGTGAACCTGCTGGGGGTGAGCTTCGTTTCGACCTCCACCGGCTGGGCTTGCGGGAACAGCGGCGTCATAATGAGGACGACGAACTTCGGCCAAACCTGGATACCCCAAGCCAGCGGCACGAAAGCAGACCTGCACGACATTTTCTTCGTCAACCTGAGTAACGGATGGGCCGTCGGTGATTCCGGAAAGATACTGCGCACCTCCGACGGCGGGCTTACCTGGTCGCCACGGTCGAGCGGCACGACACGGCCCCTTTCGGCCGTTTGTTTTGTCAACACCACCCTGGGGCTCACGGCCGGCAGCTACGTGACCGGTGATGGACAGACAATACTGCGGACGTCCAACGGCGGCCTGAGCTGGTCCGAACGTCCTTCAATTACTGCATCCTCTCTCAGAGACGTCAACGTGCTTTCCTCCACCGTCGCGTTCTGTTTCGGGGACGACGGAGTCGTTCTGCGGTCCGTAGACGGGGGGCTGACGTGGGAACAGGTTCAGTGCTCCACGACGATGCCGCTTCGCGGGTCCGCCTTTTGGAGCAGCCAGGAGGGTTGGACCGTCGGCGGTCAATTCGGCGGCTCCGGCATCGTGATGCGAACCTCGGACGGCGGTCTCACCTGGTACCCGTTTGAAGAAACCTCCTCACCGCTTCTGGCAGTTGACGCCGTGCAGGGCATCGTCAGCGGTTGGGCCTGCGGCCCCGGCGGGATCTGGGGGTACAAGTAGTCTTGACGACGCAGAAGAGAGTGACTGTCGGCAGTGTGTTGAGGGTAAGGAGCTTTCTCGCGCTCAGCATCGGCCAGACGATTTCGCAATTCGGCGACAGGCTCAATCACATGGCCCTCATAGCCCTGGTGTCCGAGATGATGCCGGGCTCCACGTTCAAGTTCTCCAAGCTCATGATCTTCGTGACGGTGCCCGGACTCATCTTCGGTCCGATTTCGGGCGCGTTCGTCGACAGGTGGAACAAGAAGAAGGTCCTCATTTTTTGTGACCTAATGCGGGCCGGGCTCGTGCTTCTCATTCCCTTCATACCGAACTCTCAGGTCGTGTTTGCAGTGGTTTTCCTGGTGTTCTCGGCCGGACTTTTCTATTCGCCTGCAAAGATGGCCCTTGTTCCCAGCGTCATCGCGAAAAGGAAGATTCTGATGGCCGGTTCGGTGACGACGTTCTCTGCAAGAACGTCCACCGTCATTGGGGCCGTTGCCGGAGGAATGATCGTGGGCTACTTCGGCTGGAGGCTCAGCTTTTACTTGGACTCGCTGAGCTACGTGTTGTCCGCCCTGATGATGCTTCTCGTGACGTATCGGCCCGCAGGGAGGCCCGGAGAGGTCGAGGAGATTGTTCCCGAGGTGAGACGGAAGGGCGGCATCCGGGCCGCGCTGAGGGAGTCGAAGAAGATCTTCGTGGAGGTGTGGGAGGGCTTGAGGTTCGCCTTCTCTTACAGAACTACCGTCTTCGCCTTTCTCTGCGCCACGGCCATCGCCCTGGCGGGGGGCAGTCTCTACGTGCTCGTCATCGTTCTCGTGAAGGAGATTCTGGACAAGGGAATGGAAGGACTGGGCACTCTCATCGGGTTTCTGGGCGTCGGCATGATACTCGGATCCGTTTTGACGGGCAGATTCGGCCCCGCCATCAAGGAGAAGCGCATGATCCTGGCGGGCATCATGACCTTCGGGTTGGTGGTGGTCGTCTTTGCCAGAATGAAGAGCATGATCTGGATGAGCGTTCTGGCGGGAATCGGGGGGATATCGCTCTCTCCCGTTATGATCTCTCTTGACGCCCTGCTTCAGAAATCGGTACCGGCCAACTTCCGCGGCCGCGTGTTCAGCGCGAGGGACAGCATCTTGAACGGCGGTTTTCTCGTATCGAGCGTGCTCGTGGGTCTCGTTGCGGAGAATCTGGACAAGTCGAGCACGATGACCTTCGTGGGCCTGTCGCTTATGCTGGCGGCCATCCTGATAAGGGAGTTCTCGAAGGGGGTAGCAATAGAGTGACTTGTGCGATAGAATAGACGTCTCTGCCTGGTGCGGTTGGCTCCATTGCCACGGACTCATCCGCGCCGGAGCACCGGGCGCAAAGCTGGACGCGTCTTGCCGCAGGCGGACGTACTGCAGCGCCGTTCGCCGTGAAAAACCGGTTCCCGCAGAAAGGAGTGGTTTCCGTGACCCAAAGAGGCAGGATTTCTCTCATCGTCGTCTTCGGCGTGATCGCGGTCGTGCTCTTGATTCTGGCAATTCCGAAGCTCAAGGCTCCGAGTGAGAAGATTGAAAGGGAAGCCCTCCGGGCCGGTCGAGGCGAGGCCGACCCGGCGACGAGAATCGAGAAGCTCGAAGTGTTCCTCAAGGATTTTCCGGAGGGCCGGTTCAGGGGATACGCTCACTCGTACATCTTCAACGCCTACGTGACCGACCTGGCCGACACTGCGAAGGCCCTTTCCTATGCGAGAACCGTGCTTGCTTCCGGCGAGAATGCGGACACGAAGGGCCGCGTGTCCTCGTCTCTGTTCTTCTTCTGGGGCCAGGCTGCCGGAATCGACAGCGCGATCGCCGTCGCAGAAGCGGCCCTGGGGCTGCCGATGAAAGACCCGTCCGCGTTCAACGAGATGTGCTACGACCTGGCCGAGCGCGGAGTGCGGCCTGAGCTTGCCGTAGAGCTGGGTCGGCGGGCGGTGGTGCTGGCAAAGGAGGAGACGGACAGAATTTACTGCTACGACAGCCTGGGATGGGCCTATTTCAGGGCCGGCAAGCTGGCGGAAGCAGAGACGGCTCTGCTCGAAGCGAAGAAGGCCATGGGGGATGACGCGGATGAAACCACGCTCAAGCATCTGGCAGAGGTTCAGCTGGCAGTGGGGAAGACGGCCGAAGGCGTCGACACCTACCTTGACATTATGTCGGTGGGGGAGTTCGAAGAGACCCGAGCAAAGCTCGACAGCCTCTATGTCTTGACGCGAGGCTCGTCGGAGGCGCTCGAATCCGACATAAGGGCGCGCAGGCAGAAACGAATGACCCCCGCTCCGGACTTCACGCTCGCGGACATGAAGGGTGATAAGATGTCTCTCTCCTCGTTCAGAGGCAAGGTCGTCGCGCTCAACTTCATGAGTCCGACTTGAAGACCCTGCGTCGCGGAGTTTCCGCGACTCCAGGAGATAGCAGGAAACATGTCTGCCGACCAGTTCCAGGTCCTCGCAGTCGATGCGTCCAATCAGAAGGTCAGGACTCAGAAGGTCGTCGATGACACCGGCGTCAAGTTCCCCGTGCTTCTGGACACGCAAGCCGTTTCCAAGAAGATCTACAAGATAAGGGGAACTCCGGCGACTTACCTGGTGAACAAGGAGGGCTCCATAGTCTTCAGGCACCACGGGTACTACCCGGGAATGGAGAAACAACTCGAGAAGGAGATCAGCTTGTTGCTCGGAGGCTCGATCTAGCAGCCCCCGAGACACGGCTAGCTCTGACATGTTCCGTCACGGATGCACAACGGCCGCGATCGCGCTTGCCTCGCTGGCGTTCTTGCTGGCCGGCCATTTTCTCGTGCTGCAGAGATCGGAACCTGCGAGCGAGGAGTTCCTCAGGATTCGGGGGGACTCAATCGAGTACCTGCGGATGGCGGAGGGTGAGAAATCAGTGCCTTCGCCTTTCAGGTACAGAGTGCTCGTTCCCGCTGTGGTGTCCTGGCTTCCGCTCGATGCGCGGGCTGGCTTCCTTCTTCTCAGCTACTCTTCGCTCTTCTTCTCGTGCTTTGTGCTCGGGCTAATCTTGAAGAAACTGGGACTTGGGGCGTGGGGATTGCCGAGCGGATTGTTCGTTTTTATCTTCTCCGAGGCGACCCTCTATCAGTTCCACAATCCGTATCTGGCCGACGCTGCAGGAACGTTCTTTCTCTTCCTTCTCTTTCTGGCGGCCCTGGACGGGCGAGCCATTCTTTTTGCCGGAGCCGTGACGGCGGGACTCCTTTGCAGGGAGGCGACGCTCTTTGCCGTGCCCATCTACGCTGCGACGCGGCGGCTTCGGGCCTTCGTCGCCATCCTCCTGGCAGGAGCGGCCGTGTTTCTTCTTCCGAGGGCACTGTCGGGGGCTGCCGGCTCCGAGGGCCAGTACTTCGCGGCGTATCTGGAGTCCGCGCGGGAGCTGGGACGGCTCTCCCGGCTCGACAACTACGTGAGGAGCGTCTTCTACACCTGGGATGTCGTCTGGTTTCTGGCTGCGCTCGGGTTTCTCTTCGCGGGGAAAAGGGCACTTCTACTTCTCCTCCTCGCGCTTCTCTCTCTGGCCGCAGGGGCCTTCCTCTCCGGAATCGTGACCACAGACATCGGCCGGATGTTCTCTCTGGTTGCCCCGCCTCTCGTGTGTCTCTCGGCATTCACTCTCGAGAGAGTGAGAGCGAGGAGTCTTGCTGCGTGGTCTCTGGTTCTGGCTTTCGTGGCGTGGCGAGCCATGTTCTCGGTGCCCACCGTCCTGAATCCGACGGAGTACGCTCTTTCCGGACTTGAGGCGGGAAGGCGGATTCTTGGTGTTGCCTGCCTGATAGTGTCCGCCGTCGTCCTGGTTGCCCTCAGGAGCGATATCCGGAACGCATTTCAAAACAAAGCGTTACGCGGGGGTCTGGCTCTCTCAATGTTGCTTTTTGGGGTCCTTGTGTTATACTTGACCTGAGCCGGATGTCCCGCACGTAAGGCGCCGCGAGAGTGGCGGAACTGGCAGACGCGCTGGATTTAGGATCCAGTGAGGAGACTCATGGGGGTTCGAATCCCCCCTCTCGCACCAATTCCTGTTTGGCGTACCATTTCGCGGCGTCGGTGCCTGACGTCAGCCCGGCGGGCATGAGGCGGCGGGAACGCGACTCGAGCTTCACACGAGACTCTGCTTCCCATCGAAGGAGGCCCAATGAAGGTTCAGGTTGAAGAAGGCGCTCTCTGGAAACGCACGTTGTTTGTTGAAGTCCCTCCCGAAAGGGTGAGCAAGGAGATGGAGGAGGTCGTAAGGGAGTACAGGAACAGGCTCTCCATACCCGGCTTCCGAAAGGGAAAGGCACCTCTGGGCCTTGTGGAGGCACGGATGGGACCGGGACTTGACGCGGAGTTCCTGCAGAGAATAGTGCCGCGCGCATACGAGGAAGCCCTCGCCGAGCTCAAGCTCTCGCCAATAGGCGAGCCGAATTTCGAGGGCATAAGCTTCAAGCGGGGCGAGGCTCTCAGCTTCAAGGCCACGTTCGAGGTTCGTCCGGAGGTCGAGATATCCGGCTACAGAGGGTTGGGTGTTGTGAGGCCCGAGTTCGACATCACGGACAAGGACGTCGATTCTGCGCTTGAGGAGCTCAGGAAGGCCAATCCCGAGTTCGTTCCAGTCG
>JAZDPI010000291.1:0-4756 GCA_043797775.1 Candidatus Eiseniibacteriota bacterium | reverse complement strand
ATTCCGAGAGTATATTTCTCGCCGATCTCTTTGAGTTCTTGGATGCCGGACTCGAAGGCGGCGTTTGCCTCTGCGACCGTACCGCGCGCAGAACTTGCGAGGGCCATCACCCTCCAGCTCAGAGCGGCCTCGAATCTGTCGCCCACGTCCTTTGCGGCCTGCCTGGCGTTCCTGGCCAGAGCCAGCGCCTTCTGTGAGTCTTTCCTCTCCAAGGCCAGCTCCGCTCTGAGACGCAGAAGCTCACAGATCACATCCTCGCCCGCCTCAGTCCTGTTGGCCAGACTCCACGCCTTCTCGAAGTGGCGCTCGGCCGTGTCCAGATCACCCTGGTCAAAGGCCACTTCACCGAGCGATTTTTCTACGAGCACGTCTTCGCGAGCGAAAGCGTGCTCCTCCAACAGCTCACGCGCCTGCTGCAGGTCGCCGGCAGCCAGTGCCCACGTGCGAGTAATCCTGTGGACGGCGGCCAAGCCGATGAGAGCCCTCAACACCCTCAACGGATCGCTGACCTCGCGGCCGATCTGGAGACACTGCTCGAAACTATCCTGAGCAGACTTCCAGTTACCCATCTTCAACTGGATGACGCCGAGGTTCTGGATCTGCTGCGAACGACCGTGGTACTCGCCCTCAACGGCCTGGAGGTTGAGAGCCACCTGGAGATACTCGATCGCCCTGGGCCAATCGCAAGCGTTCTTGAAGACGAGGCCCAGGTTGTTGTAAGCCAGTGCGAGAGTCCTTATGTCGCCGGCGCGCTTGAAGAAATCGAGTGACGCGAGGAAGCAGCGCCTGCTCTCCTCCTGCTTGCCCATCCGCATGAGGACATTGCCCAGCAGGTTCTCCGCAAACCCTCTTTCCTTGTTCTCCGGCGTCTCGGCGAGGAGACTCCTCGCCTTCTCGGCGCACGAAAGAGCCAGATCCAGGCGTCCGCCCACGACGTCCAGCTTACCCTTCTCAATCAGTATGCGGGCCTTCTCGGCGACGTCACTTATGTCCTGGGCTGTTTCCTCCGCTTCTTCGATGTACGCCTCGGCCTCCTGATTCCTTCCGAGCTTGCCGAGGCAGTACGTGATTTTCCTGAGGACGGAAGCCCTTTCTTCCGGGGCCCCTTCGAGGGGTAGAAGCTTCAGTGCACGGGAGAAGCAATCTACGGCAGACTCGTAGCTCGCGGCGCCGACGTAAATGTCACCAAGTCCGATGAGCTCACGCGCGCCCTGTTTGGTGCCTTCCACGTCCTCGTCTGAAGGCCATCTGCGATTGTCCTGGGAACCTCCAGGACCCTCTCTAAGCATGTGTACTCCTCGCCAGAACGGCTAGAAGCTGAACATGTAGTGACGTACCAGGATCCATGCGAAGTGCATCCAGCGAGCTCTCCCTTCAGTGAGGCTCGCCGCCGGCTCTCCCTGCGTACGGGCGCTTCCGTCGGAGCTGATGGCCGTAAACTGCTGCCTGCCGAGGCCAAAAGTAGTCTTGAGTCCGAAACTCGGCAGATTGCTCAGGCTGTTCACGGCAATGTCGTCAGGGTCCGCACCGTCTGACGGAACACCCGTGTCACCGCTGCCACCACCGCTTCCTCCACCGCGCAAGAAGGTTTCGGACCTGACGGAAGTCACGCTGACGGGAAGAACCAGCGTCAGGAAGCACAGCAGACAAACCACCGGCACCCATGTTCTAAGAATGTGTCGACTCATCTCTGCTCCCTCCTCGCTCGATTCCTCCAACCCCCCATGGTTGTTTGCCAACCGAAACAAGGGCACAGAAGACTCTCGGGCAAGAGTCTCCCTGCAGAGGGTTACACGCATCAATCGTGCCACGAGAGGCGAACTGCCTCTTTTCTATCTGACGTGTTTTCAGCCGGTTACGGAGTTTTTTCAAAGGTCTGATGGCCGCCTCGCCTGCATCTCGTCAGGTTCAAAGGCCACGCTGTTGCCATCAGGCCGGACGGGGCTTCCAACCTGTTAACATCAAAAGGATTCCGGTGGATACTCGGTAACCACTTAATGACACCTTTCTCCACCTTACCTACAACCCAACCTACTTCCTCTTTCCTGCACCAGAATAGCCCATATCCCCTTTCCTGTCAAGGGATTTGTTGAAGTCATCACGACGACGTGGTATAATTGATGCCGTAGTGCCGCAGGCAGCATTCGTTTGCGCAGCGCTGCGGGTCTTTGCACCTAACTCCAACGAACACAGCACCTGAGCTTGTCCGAGGGTGCCTCGCGGCGAAGCAATGAAAAAGAAAGATCTCAGTTTCAGGACACTTCTAAGAGAAATCCTCCCCGTGGGCAGGCTGAGTATCCCCGAGCAGGAGGAAGTCGCGCTGGCCCTTGCCCGGGGCGACGAGTCCGAGCTGGAGGAGACGGCGCTGAGGGCCATCGAACGCCTCTGCCACCTGGGCTTCCTCAAGTCCCTTGGAGAGTTCATCGAGGCGGACGAAAGAGTGATTCGCTACAGGAATCTGCTTTCCGCCGAGTACATCACTATTCGGGTCACGCACAGGAAACCCACTGACGGTGTCATCCAGCTCCCGCTACCCTTCTCGGGCACGAAGATCAGAGCGACGCTCGAGCAGGTGAAGGGCATCCTCGCCCTGGACGACAAGATTCTCACAAACGACGATAGACTCCTGACTGGCACGAGCGACGTTCTGGGTTTCATCGCAGATTCCGTGAAGGAGCTCACGGCGTGCGACGGCGTGAGCTTCTGCCTCTCTCGGAAGTCGAAGGAGAGACTCAAGTACTCGGAGCCTCGCGTCCAGGACCTCCAGCAGGCACCTCAATACGTCGAGGATTGGGTGGTCAATAAGAACTACCTCGTCTGCATACCGGACGCCTCCCGGCCCGGCGCCCTGGCTCGACTGGTCAAGACACCCTACCAGTCCGTGGCGATGACGAGGATAGGCACGCCCGAGCACGTTCTCTGCGGTGCCGTACAGGCGTGGAGCCTCAAACGAGACTTCTTCAGTGAACAGAAGCTCTTGCTTCTGAGCCTGGTGGCGGAGAACTGTACTTCCCTTCTCACCAGGAGCGAGAGGCTCGAGAAGCTCGTCTTTGTCGACTCTCTCACCCAGGTGTACAACCGTTCGTATTTCGACATTCAGCTAAGCAACGAGATTGCGCGAGCGGCGCGCGAGAAGAAGTGCATGGCCCTCTGCATAGTGGACATTGACGGCTTCAAGAGCTTCAACTCCCGATTCGGCTACGAGGGCGGCAACCAGGTGCTGCGGCAGGTTGCTCACATTCTTAGATCCGGCGTTCGCCCCTTCGACTCCGTGGCGAGATGGGGAGGAGAAGAGTTCGGTGTGCTGCTGACGGCCCCGGTGACGGAAACCCAGGCCAAGGCGATATGCGAGCGCTTGAGAAGTGCCGTGGAGAAGACTCCCTTTCGTATAATCGGACTTTCCGGCAGCTCTTCCCAGGAGGCACTGACGGTGAGCATAGGAGGCGCGCTCTATCCGAAGGACGCCCCCACCGCCAAAGAGCTGTGGAGAAAGGCCAACGAGTCGCTGCTCGAAGCAAAGAGGCCCCCGAAGAACAAGACTCTGTTCTGGGCCGAGCTCGGGCTGACTGAGGAGGGCTATCCAGATCCGGAAGCGTCACGGTAGGACGCTCGACAAGCGTCCCCGCCGTGCAGGGAGCCCCGCTCACTTGCGGGACGGGCAGGTTTCTTGCATTCAAGCCTCTGTACCTGTGTCCGATTGCCGTCCGGTCCTGCTAGTCGAGGAGCCTCATCTCGATGATCCGCTCGCCTCTTTCCACCTTCTCCACCACGTCCATCCCCTGCTCCACCTCACCGAACACCGTGTACCTCCCGTCCAGATGGGGCAGAGGGGAGTGAGTTATGAAGAATTGGCTCCCTCCGGTGTCTTTGCCTGCCAGGGCCATTCCGACCGTACCGGTCAGGTAGTGTCTTCTGTTTATCTCGCATCTTATCGTGTAGCCAGGCCCGCCCCAGCCGTCGCCGCGCGGGCAGCCATCCTGAATCACGAAATTTGGTACTACTCTGTGGAAACTGAGCCCCTTGTAATATCCCTTCGTGATCAACGTCACAAAATTCTCTACCGTATTCGGCGCCTCGTCACCCAGGAGTCGGACGATTATCTCGCCCTTCTCCGTGACTATCGCCACCCGGCCGGTGTACGCCTTGAGAGTGACCTTGTACCCCTCGGGAGCCTCCTCGGGGGGCCTGAAAGCGATGAGGCTGAGGGCACGCAGACTTTCCGCGGGAGAGGGGCCCCAGAGTTCCCTGAATGCCTCGTAGGCGATCTGCCTCACCCTGAAGTCTTTGTCAAACAGGGACTCTCGGAATACCTCGAGCGCGTTGACCGCCTTCATCTTCTTCAGTGTCTCCAGGGCCGAGTATTTCACGTCGGGCTCGGGGTAGTCCTTCCACTTCTCGTATATCTGCCTTACAACGCCGACGGCCCGCGCGTCGCCTATTTCAGCGAAGGCTTCGCAGACCGCCACGACGACGACCATGTCGGAGTCTTGCGACGCTTGCTGGAGGAGGGGAAGCGCTCTTGCTTGAGTGAGCTTGCCGACCCCCGTGATCATGGAGGCCCTCACGCGGTTGTCCTTCTCGAAGGAATAGGAGCTTCGAAGCATTGCCAGGGCGTCGGGCAACCCCGTCTCACCAAGCGCCTCGCTCGCCGCCGCCCTGACGAACCACGCATCGTCGTTCAGCAACGTCGGCGCGAAGTCCAGGCTCTTCTCCTTACCGCAGAGCAAGATTGCCCTGGCGGCCTCGGCCCTCACCA
>JAZDPI010000270.1:0-5293 GCA_043797775.1 Candidatus Eiseniibacteriota bacterium | reverse complement strand
CAGAAAGGAGCTCTCGCGCTTTTTTAACGGAGACGAGCCCGATAGACTCTGCTTTTCCTACAACTCAACCGACGCTCTCAATCTCATCATAAACGGCATGCTCGAGAGAGGCGACCACGCTATCAGCACGACCGTCGAACACAATTCGGTCCTGAGACCGCTCTATCACCGGCAGACGGACGCCGGCGTTGAGGTGGACTACGTACCATTTGACTCAAAGGGATTCGTCGACCCCGACGACTTCGCACGGAGATTCAGAGACAACACGAAACTCGTGATCGTCAACCATGCTTCCAACGTGATAGGCACCGTTCAACCGATAAAGGAGATCGGCCGCCGCTGTAAGGAGAGAGGCATCCCGTTCGCAATCGACGCCTCTCAGTCGGCCGGAAAGATCCGCATCGACGTCGAGGAGCAGAACGTTGACGTGGTGGCGTTCACCGGACACAAGTCCTTCCTCGGCCCCACCGGCATAGGGGGCCTTTACGTGCGGAAGGGAATCGAGATACGTCACACGCGTGCCGGCGGCACGGGCGTCCGCTCTGCGGTTCGAACTCACCTGCCCGAATACCCCTACAGACTGGAGTATGGAACGCCCAACACCCTCGGCATAGCAGGACTCCTGGCGGGCCTCAGATGGATCGCCGAGAAGGGTATGGAAAACATCTTCAAAGAAGAGATGAGGCTCACCACTTTGCTAAGGGACGGGTTGAGGGAGACCCCGGGCGTGACTCTGTATTGTCAGGACGACCTGACAAACCACATAAGCGTACTTCTCTTCAATGTCGACGGGCCTGGAAGCGCTCGACACCGGGACCATGCTTGACGTCGACTACGGCGTAGCCTGCAGGACCGGCCTTCACTGTGCCCCCCTCATCCACGAACAACTGGGCATCGACAAGATCCACGGAGGGGTGAGGTTCGGCATCGGACCCTTCAATACCGAAGAGCACGTGAAGAGGACCGTCGAGGGGGTCCGGGAGATAGTCGAGTCAGTCAGGAGAAGACCGCGGGTCCGCAACAGCGTTGGTTCGGGAAAAGGGGGAGGAAGTTAAGGCGCAGGAGAAGCTCGGGCGACGCGCCAGGCTGTTCTTCTACGTTCCGACGCCTTCGGGGTTCCGGTCCGCTTCTTGTCCCTGCTGCGCAGTCACGTGAGCCTTCCCCAACACCAGCGCGTTTGCGGCAACCTCGCAGACCGTCTTGATTTCCACGCCAAGCTTGTAGTGTTTGTTGAGCTCTGACAACTGGTCTATGCAATTGTGACATGGAGCGGCGACTGTCTTTGCCCCCGTTCTCCGGATTTGCTCTGCCTTCACCCTGCCGGCCTTGATGCGTCTCTGCGCGAATTCCGTCATGGCAAGCTGCCCGCCCCCTCCACCGCAACAGAAGTTCTTCTCCCTGTTGGGAATCATCTCGACAAAGTGTGTCGCGGAGTGTCGGAGGATGTAGCGCTGCTCTTCCGCGACTCCACCGAGGCGAACGAGGTTGCACGGGTCGTGAAGCGTGACGGGCTCCGCATTGCGGGAAGCATCAAGACGCACCCGGTCCTGCCTGATGTAGTCTGCGACTATTTCGAGAATGCTCTTGACCTCGAAGCCGTACCTCTTGCCGAGCCATTCCGGGGCTTCCCATCTGTTGGAGTTGAATCCGTGCCCGCATTCTGCAAGCACCAGGGTTTCACAGCCGAGTTTCTCCATCGCCTGCACGAGCCGTCCCGACATGATGCCTGCTGCACGATCGTCGCCGTTGTAGAGACCGTAGTTGGTGACGTCGTAGTCGTCGCTGGAGAAAGTCCAACTCTCGCCTGCCGCATGAAGCAGCTTGCCCACCGCAACGATGGACAGCGGGAAAAACATCGGCTCGCGTGGATTGACCGTGCAGAGAAGCCGTGTCCCCTTCTTGTCAAGGGGGAGCCTCGCCTTCGGATCCCCGATTTCGCTCTGCAGCTCGCCCTCCAGCCATTTGACGGTTTCTATCCACTCCTCCCTCGGGATACCCATGTTGTTCCCCTTCTCCAGGGCCGTGTTCACGGTAGATTGTAGCCCCAGAGGAACGAGACCGACGGAGGCCAGCGCGCTTCTCGCCGCCCGGATGAGAGCGGGGATGTCGAGCCCGATGGAACAGTTGAGCGAACACCTGCCGCACAAACTGCACCGCCCGAAGAGAGAATCCACCCACTCCTCGATCATCACGCGATCAAGTCGCCTGCCACCCACCCACCACGGAATCACCTTGCCGGCCGAAGTGAAATGCCTCCGGAAAACGCTCGTCACAAGATTCAGCTTGTGCCCCGGGATGGACTCAGTCTCAGGCTCCGAGCGATAGTAGTGGCAGGACTCCGCACAAAGACCGCAGTGAACACACGCGTTGAGATAAGCCGATAGCTCCGAGCTGATTTGCTTCCTGAAGACACGCAGAGCCCGTTCCAGATCGTCTGGCGTGATCTCGTCTATCCGCCCCTGGATGGAGCTCTTTGCCGACGGTTCCTCAGGCATCTCTCGGGCCTCCAGGATGGCGAGCGTTCAACGGCGGCAGAACCCCCCTTCTGCCGAAGAACCGGCCGAGGAGGACGCGGGCGTAAAAGAAGAAAAAGCAATGCCGGATCTTGCCGACAGGGGCGTACAGGAACATCATGATCGAAGATGCAAGCAGAGCGGTCTCCGCACTTGGCAGGTACGTACGCAAGAGTGACAAGAAGACGAACGCTCCCACAATGAGGTTCGAGGCGAAGTCGTCAGGGCAACTCAGGCTTCGCAGAGAAGGGACGAAGACCCTCCTCAAGAACAGGGCCGTCCCTCCCAGAAGCCCGAGCACAAGAAAAACCCGAAGGAGGAGCAGAAGAGCTTCAGGCAGTTCAAAGCGGGCGACCACGCAAGCGAGGTAAGACAGCCCGGCGAATACGCCCCCGTGGTAAGCTGTTCCGGCCAGATACGCGGCAGGATGTCTCGAAGCACTCTCCTTCTCCCAGGGCATCAAGCCCTTGCTGAAGGCGTACCGAACACCGCTCTCAGGAGCCCCCTTCGCTTGAGAGTATCGCCTCACTCTACCGTAGGAAAACGTCCTGAGAATCTGAACGGTGAGAGAAATAACACAAAAAAGGAAGGAGAGTATCGAGGCCAGTCTCAGAGCAAAATCCATGGAAGCCCGAGCCTCATACGCAACCATCGGGTTTGGGAAGGCCGGCTACCTTGCACGCACCTTTGGCCGGTCCCGAGGGAAAGAGCTCGTATATCTGCCTGAGTTGAAATCCGGTGTTCTGGCAGAGTCTGCGAATCATCGGAGCCAGATTCTTCTCAAGATAGTACGTCCTGATGTAGTGCACCACCTTCCAGTGGTCCTCGGTCATGACGTCTATCCCCTCTTGCGCCCTGGCGAGAGCTTCCGCCACTTCCTTTTCCCATTCCGTGGAGTCAGTCAGAAATCCCTCTTCATTCAGCTCTATCTTTCTTCCGCCGACTTCCATTGACGGCATTGTTGCCTCCGTTGGAGTGTGACGACGTGCGGGCAGTCAGGCGGCCGGCCGGCTTCGGCACCATGCGAGCCGGGGTTTCAGCCGCGACACACCGCACGGGATGCATGGCCATTCCAGGCAGTTCGCCAATCGTATCGCCGCAGGCGGCCCGAGGCAACAGGTTTTCCGTACTGCACGCGGGAGCCCCACTCGACATCTTCGTTCTTGATAACATACGCTTCGTTGAGTAAACTGGTTCCGATATTCGTCGCCGGGCTTGGATTGCCTGTCTCGGGTTGACGGCCTAGTATCCGTCGGAGGCCTGCTCATGCTCAAGACGTGCCGGTTCGTGGACGGCAAGATCGTCGAAAGCAAGGACGCTGACTGCCCGATACTCCTCTATATTTCTCCGGACGAAGAAGAGAAGCGAGAGCTCGTCAAGCGATTCAACCTTGACGAGCATACCGTCAACTCGGCGCTCGACCCCGACGAGGTGGCACGCTTTGAGGTTGAGCCCGACCACTTCGCAATTATCTTCAAGCGCCCGCGCAACTACTCAACGAAGACGGGGATACTTTTCAAGGTCTCGTCAACCGGTGTTTTTCTCCGCAAGGATCGCATCATAATCGTTCAGGCCGACGACGCGCCCACGTTTGAAGGAAGACACTTCGCCAGAGTCCGCACTCTGCCCGAAGTGATGCTCAAGATGATATACCGATCGATATTCCACTTTCTTGAACACTTAAGAGTGATGAATCTGATCTCGGACGAACTCGAAGGCAAAATCAACACAGCGATGGAGAATAGATCTTTGATAAATCTGTTCACGCTGGAGAAGAGTCTCGTCTATTACCTTGGCGCGATAAACTCAAACGGGATGCTCATAGAGAAGCTCAAGCACAACGCGACAAAGGTAGGCGTCAGCGAGGACGAGCAGGAGTATCTGGACGACATCATGATCGAGAACGCGCAGTGCCTGCGCCAGGCGGAGATCTATTCCAACATTCTTGCCAGTCTTATGGACGCCCGTGCCTCCGTCGTCAGCAACAATCTCAACGTGCTTATGAAGACCCTCAACATTCTCACGATCTTCATAATGCTCCCGACGCTGGTCGTGTCGGTTTTCTCGATGAACGTCTCACTCCCCATCCAGCGCAACCCCCTCGCGTTCTGGGTGATTCTCGGGCTTGCCGGTTGCACGGTGGTCAGCTTTTTCCTGTACTTGAGGCGCAGGCTCAGGTGAGCCCGGCGCGTCCCGAATCCCTTGCTCGAGGACCACTAGAGCACGTTCAGTTCTTCGACCCAGACCACTTCACAGGCTCCGCCGCCTGTGTCGCTTCGTGACAGGGAGCTCTTCCAGCGCCAGCCGTCGGGTGCGGTGATTTCGACAAGATAGCCTTCGAATTCGACGAGACTACCCTTTCTCAGGGTTTTCAGCGCCCTCTCGACGTCCGGGGACGCAGGTATCATGTGCATGTTTGCGCTGTTTCGTTCTATCTCGGCCCTGGGTATGAAAAACTCCTTGACCGACCACGTGTAATATCGGTCAAACTGGGACGTGGAGACTCTGTTCAGAGTCCTTTCGTCGGACATCGGTCCCCACCCGAGGGCCAGGTCGACGGGAGACAGCTTCGCTTCTCTTCCCAGCCGGTAGTTCTTCTTGGATAACACGCGCGCCTTCACGTGGAAGCTTGCGAGCGGTTTGACTGCGCAGTCCCTGTGCGTGAAGCTCGCACAGTCACCTACCGGCGTCTGGACGGGCGCGAGCGGTGCCACCTCACCCGGCCCATGTCTAATGGGACGGTTTGCGTGCCAGACGCATGCACCCACGAGGATCGGAAC
>JAZDPI010000266.1:0-5594 GCA_043797775.1 Candidatus Eiseniibacteriota bacterium | reverse complement strand
TAAGAGACGTACTGCACGCATCCAACATCCCCGACGCGGACATACAGGTTGATATCGACACCGGCGGAGTGAATCCGTCAAAGGGCGACCCCGTCACCGTCATTGTGATCGTCAGCTTTCACGCCTCTTTCGCCAATCTGTTCCCGAGGCTCGATGAGTTACCCCTGAGGGCATCCTGCAGCATGCGCAGGGAGATTTGAACTCGAGACGGAGGTTTTTCAAGTGACCAGAATCAGGGTTGTCGTCGTTCTTGCCGTAGTTTTCGGGCTTCTGGCAAGCGTGTCCATCTATCGCTACCTCGCCAAGTATGACAAGATAATCAGAGAGAAGCGGGTGGCCACGCAGCCTGTCGTCGTCGCCTCCAGAGAGCTCGGGTTCGGAACACTCCTCGATGTGAGCAACATGGAGGTTGCCGATTGGCCGCTGGAAATCGTACCGGCGGGCGCGATCAGCTCCGCGGACGGCCTGATCGGTAGGATTGTGACTACGCCTCTCGCGGTCGGCGAACCGATCCTCGAGGCCAAACTGGCCCCGGTGGGAATGGATCGGGGGCTGGCGACGCGGGTGCCTCCTGGAATGAGGGCCATGACCGTTCCGGTAAACGTGGTGAGCGGTGTGGGTGGTTTTGTGCTTCCGGACAGCAAGGTGGACGTTGTCGTTACGGTGCGGCCTGAGACGGAGAGGGAGACGGTCTCGAAGTTGATCCTTCAGAATCTCCTGGTGATGGCCGCAGACCAGAAGCTCCAGAACAACGACGGCAAGCCGATGACGGTCCAGTCGGTGACCCTGCTTGTCACGCCGAGCGAGGCTGAGAAGCTGGCCCTGGCAAACAACGTGGGCGACATTCAGCTCGTTCTGAGAAGCCCGGCCGACCAGGACTCTGCCGGCACTGCGGGGACGACCGTCCTGAAGATGCTGGCGAAATCAGAGCCCGTACAGCGGGCTGCCAAGCCGACAAGGATCGTCAGACCAAGACCGGTGACCACTCAGGCGCAGCCGCCCAGAACGCCGGAGCCTGAGAAGCAATCGACTGAAGTGGAAGTCATCCGCGGCACCAAGCGTACTCAGGAGAAGTTCGAAGAGAAGCAAGGGCAGAAGTAGCCGGTTCCGGTGGTCATTGCGTGATTGCTGCCCGCAGCGGCTCGTCCGATGAAAGTGAGCACGGGGAACAAAGGGGGACACAAGTGATGCTCAGGACAAGAGGTTTCGCCCTTCTGGTCGTCTTTTTGATGTTGCTTTTGAGCTGCGGGGCCTTCGGCCGGGCCGCCGCCTCTGTGGTTCCTGCCGGGCCTCTTCTGAAGATGGAGGTCATCATCGGGAAATCACAGGTCATCACGTTCACAGAGAATATCAAGAGGGTGTCGTTGACGGACCCCACCATCGCCGACGTGCTCGTGGCCTCGCCGAGGCAGATTCTGGTGAACGGAAAGGCCGCCGGTACCACGAGCCTCGTCGTGTGGGACAACGAGGAGAGGCCTACGTTCTACGACCTCGTCGTGCATACGGACACCTCTTTTCAGCAGGTGATGCTGAAAGTAAGATTCGCCGAGGTGAACCGGACTGCTCTCCGGCAGCTCGGCATAGACTTTGTCACGAGCGACCTGAACGCTCGGATTTTTGACGAGACTTTCGACGAAATAACGGTCGGCAGCTTCTCGGGACTGGTGGCCACGCCCTCGATACCGTTGAGCGTGACTTCGGGCGTCTCGACGTTTCTGTCGGCAACGCACCGTTCGTTCGGCGCCTCCGCGATACTGAAGGCCCTCGAGAAGGAAGGCGTCGTCAATACCCTTGCCGAGCCGACGCTCGTGGCAATCAGCGGCAACCAGGCCAAGTTTCTTGCCGGCGGTGAGATCCCCGTTCCGATTGTTCAGCCCGGCGGAGGGGCGGGAAGCGTGACGATAGAGTGGAAATCGTTTGGTGTGGGGTTGACTTTCACGCCCACCGTTGTGGACTCGGGCGTGGTCAGCCTCAAAGTCGCGCCGGAGGTCAGCACTCTGGACTGGGAGAACGGTGTGACGCTCGGTGGGTTCAGAATTCCTGCCTTGAGAACGAGACGCGCCGAGAGCACCGTTGAGCTCAGGGACGGCCAGACTCTGGTCGTCGCCGGCCTCATTTCCAGTGAAGAGATCAGGGGCGCATCCAAGTTCCCGATTCTGGGTGACATTCCCATTCTGGGCGCCCTTTTCAGGAGCAGCCAGTTCGTGAAGAACGAGACGGAGCTGGTGTTGCTCGTTACTCCTAAGGTTGTTACATCGTACAGCGCCAGGGACATTCCGGAGTGGCCCGGCACAGGAAGGGCAACGGGAGAGGAGTAGGAGAGCAATGAGACAAACAGCAGTGGCGAGATTGAGTTGCGCCGGCCAGCGCGGGGCAGTGATGCCGATGATAGGTCTGATAATCATCGCACTGCTTGCCCTGGCGGCGCTTGCCGTGGACATCGGCTACATTCTGGTGACCAGGCAGCAGCTACAGAACACCGCGGACGCCTGCGTGTATGCAGCGGCCCCCGGGATGGTTTTGGAGGAGCCGGCGAAGACCGAGGCGGTGCTGGCCAGCGTCGTCAGCATGGCCGCTCGCCAGAAGGCGGGCAATGACGAGTCCGTCACGATAGTGCCGTCGGAGGACGTAGTCATCGACGGGAACAGGGTAACGGTCCACGCCCGCAAGCTCAAGTCGAGGGAAAACGGCCTTCCCCTCTTCTTTGCGAAAATCCTCGGCATCCGGCACGCGGACGTGGTGGCGAAGGCGATCCTGGAAGTGTTTCCCACTACTTCTGCATGCTGCGTCAAGCCGTGGGCCATCCCCGACTTGTGGAATGATCAGACTCCCATAGCCGGATATCCGACCTGGGCCAACAACGGCCGCTGGAACGGAGAGGAGTTCACCGACTCGAACGGCAACCGGCTCTGGGACCCGGGCGAAACGTTCAAGGACGAGAACGGAAACGACGTGTATGACAGCGAGCATTACGACCGGGCGAGGTCTATCGCGAACCTGGAGGGGTTCATACCTGAGATCCCTCCGGCGGGCAACATAGGCATGCAGCTTAATCTGAAGCTCTCGTCGAAGATGGACAGGCCGGCGCCGAGCTTCTTCAACCCGGTTGTTCTTCCCTGGCCGGAGGACATGGACATTGCAAAACGCGGGGCAAACCCTTACGAAGAGAGCATCAAGCAGTGCAACCCGACAATGATAGTGGCCGGTCAGGAGCTCCTTCTGGAGAGCGAGCCCGGCCGCATGGTCGGCCCGACGAACCACGGAACGAAGTACATCATCGAGCAGGACCCGGATGCCTTCTGGAACGAAGAGCTCTACACGGTGGATCACCGCGACGGCGGGTCGCTGGGAGACAGTCCGAGAATAATCCTCATACCGGTTTACGACCCGCGAATCTGGCCCGGGACAGGGAGGCTCAAGGGTGAGGACAGAATAGTGATCAGCAAGATAGTGGCTTTCTTCATAGAAGACTTGAAGAAAGACGTCGTCATCGGCAGGGTGTGCAGGGCCCCGATTTCCTGCATGGACAGCACGACGCCCGGAGGCAATTCAGGCTTCACGTGGTCTTGCCGGCTTGTCGAATAGGGGAGAGAATGGACGAGGTCACGATAGTAATAATCGACACGGACAAGGACGTGCGGTTCTCACTCCGCAGTCTTCTTCGAGAAGTGCCGGGTGCGGTTGTGAGGGCGGAGACCGAGGACCTGCGGGTGGGTGTCAATCTCGTGCGCCAGCACCGTCCCCACATAGTGCTGCTCGAGATCGGCTCTCCGGCCGATGAACACCTGTCGACCGCGGCTAAGATAATAGAGATCATGCCTCAAACGGCGGTGTTCGCCGTGTCGTCGGAGAGCGATCCGAATGTCATTCTGAAGGCGATGCGCACGGGCGTTCAGGAGTTCCTGAAGAGGCCTCCGGGACAGGACGATCTCGTGGCCGCCGTGCGCAAGGTAATGAGGCGCCTGCAGGCGTTGGGCTCCGTCGCCGGCGAGATAATAACGATTTTCACGAACAAGGGTGGCCTGGGGACGACGATGATAGCGGCCAACCTGGGCGTGATGCTGGCGGAGGTCTGCGGAAAGTCGTCCGCGGTCGTCGATTTGGACCTTCAATTCGGCGACGTGGCCATGTTCCTCAACGTGCGGCCTTCTTACACGATTGCAGACGTGGCGCGCAGTTACGACAAACTGGATCAGGCACTGCTCAAAGCGCACATGGTTCAGCATTCGTCCGGCGTACACGTGATGGCCGAACCGGAGCAGGCAGAGGAGGCGGAAACGATCACGGCCGAGCAGGTCGGGCAGATGCTCCGACTTCTGCGCTCGATGTTCGACTACGTGATCGTCGACACGGCGCACGCCTTCGACGAGATCAGCGTCGAGGCGCTGGATCTCTCTGATTCGGTGTTTCTCATCTCGGCGCTGGAACTTCCCGCGATAAGGAACTCGAAGCGCTGTCTGGAGATTTTCCAGAGACTGGGTTACGGACAGGACAAGGTAAAGCTTGTTCTCAACAGATACATAGTGAATAAGTCGCCGATGGCGGAGAAGTTCGAACGGAGTTTCGAATACCCTGTCTTCTGGCGGATTCCTAACGACTACGCAAGCGTGAGCAATTCCATCAACACGGGAGTTCCACTGCTGGAGTCGGCTCCCCAGTCTCCTGTTACGGCCAATCTGCGGGAGCTGGCCCTGAACCTGTCCGGCGCCAGTCCCGTCGAGGAGCCGGTTGAGGCATTTTCGAAGCGTCACGCCTTTGCAAGACTTCTCAGGAGGTAGAGGATGGCTCTCTTCGAAAGACTCAGGTCGCAGGGAGCGGCCACACCAAAGGGCGGCGAGAGATTCGGGCTGAAGGCGGTAGACCCATCCACCAGAGATGCATATCAAGAGCTCAAGTCAAGGGTGCATCACAAGCTCATCGAGAAGCTGGACCTCTCGACCATAGACACCATCCCCCAGGATCAGTTGAGGGGACAGGTGAGGCAGGCACTGGAAGCACTGGTGGCGACTGAGACTCTCCCGCTCAGTAGAGTGGATCGTGAGAGACTCATCGAAGAGGTCGTGCACGAGACCCTGGGGTTGGGGCCCCTGGAGCCCCTCCTGGCTGACCCCACGATATCCGACATTCTTGTGAACGGCTACGACCAGGTGTACATCGAGCGGTTTGGGAAGCTCGAGCTTACGAGCGTGCGGTTCAAGGACGACGGTCACGTGCGGCACATCATAGACAGGATCGTCGCGGCGGTCGGTAGAAGGGTCGACGAATCCTCTCCCATGGTGGACGCAAGACTGCCCGACGGCTCGAGAGTCAACGCCATAATCCCACCTCTCGCCATCGACGCTCCGGTTCTCTCGATAAGACGTTTCGGTGCGAATCCTCTCACCGCGAACGACCTTCTGGCGTTCGAGACGCTCACGGGAGCGATGCTTGAACTCCTGAAAGGCTCGGTGAAGGCAAAGCTGAACGTGCTGATTTCGGGAGGAACGGGTGCGGGGAAGACAACGCTGCTCAACATACTGTCGAGTTACGTGCCCGGGGACGAGAGGGTGGTTACGATAGAGGACGCCGCGGAGCTTCAGCTTCAGCAGGAGCAC
>JAZDPI010000263.1:0-4719 GCA_043797775.1 Candidatus Eiseniibacteriota bacterium | reverse complement strand
GGCCGTCATCGTGATGGGCGCCGGCCTCGTCCACAAAGAACTGGACAAGAGGACCATCTATCTCATCCTCTCCAAGCCGGTCCCCAGGCATCAATTCATCCTGGGCAAGTTTCTGGGCATGGCGCACGCCCTTTTCGCGATAGTCGCTCTCATGCTCGTCGCTCTGGAGCTCACGCTCCTTGTCTCGAGGCAAGGAGTGGACCTGGTGCTTCTGAAGGCCGGTCTGCTCACGTATGTCGAACTGCTCGTCATGACGTCGATAGCAGTGCTCTTTTCCGCCTTCAGTTCGACGGCGCTCAGCGCCGTACTGACCTTCTCCGTATACGTGGTGGGGCATTTCACCGCCGACCTCCTGGCGTTTGCAGAGAGATTTCCCTCCGCGTTCGCCAGGTACGTCTGCCAGTTCATGTACTACGTCATACCCGACCTGGAGCTCTTCAACGTGCGCGGCCTCGTGGTTCACGGCGGGGACGTCTCACCGGACAGGATGCTTGCCGCAGTCGCGTACGGTCTTCTGTACGCGACGGGCGCGCTTGCCCTATCTGCCGCCGTTTTCTCGAAGAGGGACTTCAAGTAATGGGTTCTGTCCGCGGGCGCCGGCTTCTGCACTTTGCCCTGGTGGCGTTCTCGATCGCTCTCATCGGAGCGGGGATTGCCGTCAAGCGGGCGGCGTTGAACGGGGAGGGAAAGGGACCGGGACAGGAACTGCTCTACTTCCCGTCGGGCAAATTTCTCGAGGAAAGCGCGCTCGGGCACGAGAGCACGCTTGCGGATATCGCCTGGCTTCGTGCGATCCAATACTACGGGCATCACAGACTCACCGATCAGAAGTACGAGCTCATGGCCCACATATTCGACGTGGTCACGACGCTGGATCCCCAGTTCATCCAGGCGTACGTTTTCGGGGCGATCGTGCTGTCTCAAGACGCGGGCCAGCCGGAGGAGGCGATAGCGCTTCTGAAGAAAGGTCTGCGAAACAATCCTGAGAACTGGCGACTTGCATTCGAGACGGGCTTTGTCTACTATCTGACGCTCCGTGACTACTCGCGGGCCGGCGAATACTTCGCGCTCGCGGCGAGGCTTCCGTGCGCCCCCGAGTTCACGTCCCGGTTTGCCGCGTTCGTCAAGGAGAGGGCCGGTGAGACCGAGACCGCCCTCGCACTATGGCAGCAGGCGGCCGAGACGACCAAGAACAAATACATCAGGGAAATCGCGGAAGAGAGGATTCGGGAGCTCGAAAAGGAGCTCGAGAAGGAGCGAGCCGGGAAAGGCTCGGCCGCTTCGACGGCCTCGTGACCCGTAAGCCAATGTCGGTCGTTCAGGTGGATCTAAGATGTACTCCGTCCTCCTAGTGATAGTCGGGCTCGCAGTGGGCAGCTTTCTCAACGTCTGCATACACAGGATCCCGCGGAAGATCTCCATAATCCGGCCGCGTTCACGCTGTCCCGAGTGCGGGAAGCCTTTGGAGGCACGTGACAACATACCTCTTCTCAGTTTCCTTCTGCTCGGGGGCAAATGCAGGCACTGTGGGAAGCCGATCTCGTTCCGTTATCCGGCGGTGGAGCTTCTGGCGGCGGCACTGCTGGTTCTCTGCCATCTGAAGTACGGTCTGAGCCTGGAGCTGGTCGTCTACTACGCCTTCTCGTGCGCGATGCTGGCGGTGAGTTTCATAGACTACGATCACAGAATCATCCCCGACGTCATCAACCTCGCGTTCATGGTCATCGGGCTGGCGTGCAGCTTCCTCACAAGCCTGGGTTTCCTCTCCAGCGTGCTGGGCATATTGATCGGTGGGGGGAGCCTGGCGCTGGTGGCGTTTCTGTACCTCCGAGTGACGGGCGTCGAGGGAATGGGAGGTGGCGACGTGAAACTTGCCTCCATGATCGGCGCGTTCCTTGGGTGGAAGGGTGCCCTTCTTGTGATATTTCTTGCCTCTCTCGGGGGGGCGCTGCTCGGACTCGTTCTCATCCTCGTGTTTCGAAAGAGCAGGCGCACTCCGATTCCCTTCGGCACCTTCATGGCGCCCGCGGCCGTGTTCGTGGCCCTGTACGGCCCCAGGCTGATCGAATTGTACACGAGCGTGGTTGGAGAAGGACCGTAGGGGCCGCGCAAGGCCTTCCGAAGACGCCGGCACAATACCGGCCGGGCGCTCTCAAATCTCTGCCTGTGCGTTGCGAAAAGCAACGTCTCGCCGGACCACCGTACGCTCTGTTCTTACTCCTTCGAATCCCACTCCCTAACTTACCCAGTGTTATGCGGTTGCAGGACCGGCTCGGACCACTCGAAGCGCCGATCCTGGCATAGGGCTTGCACCAAGTGAGCGTGGGGGGAGTCCTACTACGTCCGAACGGTTCACGAATTCGGGGGAACACATGGTGCACATCATTAGAGGGGAGTCCTTACCAAGTCCCAAGGGGGCTGCGGCGCCGCGCGGGCGCAGAGGGACGAGGTGTGAAGTGGTGATGGGAACGAGAGGAATGACACTGGTCGAGCTGATGGTGGGTCTGGTCATCTTCGGGATATTGGTCGCAGTGAGCCTGCCTGCTTTCCGAAAGTACATGTCCACACAGCAGGTCGAAGGAGCCGCGAATCGAATGTCCGGGAACCTGAGACTGGCGAGGCAGAGAGCCGCCACAGAGGGCAACAGCTACCGCATCACGTTTGATGCGGCTGCACAGACGTACGCGATTCTTGACGACGATAACAACAACGGTTTGACGGATACCGGGGAAACGGTGCTAGGTCCTATCAACATCCCAGCAGAGCTAACAGTGACGAACGGGCCCTTGGTGCCGTTCCCCGGAGACACGCTCGTGTTCTACCCGAACGGGAGAGCAAACGTCACGGGCTCGCTCACGCTGGCGAACAGCAAGGGACACTCACGAATGGTGTTCGTTGTACAGTCCACGGGCGCCGTGGCAGTGAGGTAGAACCGGGGAGGAAGCCCGTGGCCGCGACAAAGGACGGGCAGAGGGAAACGTGGAACTCGTTCCAGACTGGAGAAGGAAGTCATGCTGAAGACGTTGAAAGGGACAGCGGCTCGAAGCACACGTGACGGCGATTCGGCTCGAGGCCGCGGAGCTTCGTTTGTCTGCAGCGACGCGGACGGACGCCGCCGCGAGAGAGGGTTCAGTCTTGTCGAGCTCCTGGTTGCGCTGGTGTTCTTGGGAATCGGAATAATGGCCGTGGCGGCCATGTTCCCTCTGGCCACAAAAAACGTGAATGAGGGAAGGCTTCTGACGACCGCTCTCGGGAGGGCTCAGGAGAAGCTGGAGGAGCTTCAGGAAGCAGGATATTCCAGCTCCCTTCTCGACGCCGGCTCTTACCGGGACTCGCTGGGGCACTACGAGAGAAGCTGGGTGGTACAGGACAGCCTTCCGGCACTGGGAAGTAAGAGAGTCATGGTCTGGGTCAGTTGGCCTTCGTCGCAGGGCAGAGACACCGTTTCTGTCGCGACGTACATTGCGAGGTGAGGCACGATCACCGATTCAAGGCACAGCGAGTGACAATCATGCGAACCTCCGGAGTCGTGAGAGGAACGAAAAGCAGTTCTCATGACATTGCGGACGCAGACCTGGAATCAAGGAACGGGGAAGAAATTATGAGAAGCGAATTCAGAAACGGGTGCGGTTTTGCTGGCATCGCGCCAGGGCCGAGGACGCTTCGGTTTTGCCGGCTTTCTCCACGAGGATTCAGTCTGGTGGAGCTCATGATCGCGCTGGCAATCTTCACCTTCGTGGCCGGAGCGCTCTACTCGTTGTATGTGCGAAGCCAGCAGTCCCAAAGCGTGGGAATGGAACTGGCCGAGGTACAGCAGAACGTAAGAGCGGCACTGAACATCATGGAGAGGGACCTCAGGTCGGCCGGTTATGGAATCGACCCCGACTCCACGGTCCCCGTGCTCGTGGCCTCCGAGTATCGAGTCACGTTCGTGCTGGACAGGGACAGGGACGGTTCGGTGGAGCTCGGTGAAATCGTGACGTATTTTGTAGATCCCGACACGTCAAACGCGTTCGTGTCGATGACGCCGAATCCGAGGGACCTCGTGCTGAGACGCGTGATAAGCAGCGCCGCGGATTCATTTGCGACCCCTGCTTCGGGTGCGGGCGAGGTGGTCGCGTACGGAATCACCCAGGACAACAATGAAGTCTGGGGTTTTGACGTGCCGATGTTCACGTATCTGGACGGGGGCGGGACGAGCCTTGTCACGCCTTCGTCGGCGAACGATCCCGCGAACGCGGTGTTCGGAAAGACGGTTGCCGCGGCGGACCTCGGATTGCCGCTGGGGCCCGGCAGCGACATAAAGCTCTCGTCCATAGTGCTGAGAGTCGTCGGGGAGACGGGCGAAAGGGATCCTCACACCCGCACGTTCCCGAGAGTCACGCTGACGTCCAGGGTGAGTCCCAGAAACCTCCCCTTCATAGTGGCGTCGAACACACTGAGCTTCGGAACCGGCACCGGTACGGGCACGAGTACCGGTACGGGTACGGGCACGGGCACGGGTACGGGTACCGGTACGGGTACCGGTACGGGCACGAGTACAGGCCTGCCGCCCTACCAGCCGCCCATCAGAATACCGACGGAGCGAGTTCTCTCGCTCGCGCTGAGGGACTTGCACGAGTGCGATTCGCAGGAGGGTTCTCGCACGACGGTGAATCACGTACACGACGTGGACATAAGCCTGGGCACGAAGGCCGGCGGTACGAACAACCTGGGTGT
>JAZDPI010000254.1:0-2011 GCA_043797775.1 Candidatus Eiseniibacteriota bacterium | reverse complement strand
ATTCCGCACCCTCTCTGAAAGGATCCGCTCCGCCACGACTTCGGCTTCTTCGTCCTCGGTAGAGAAGAGTAGAAGCACGATCTTGTCACCCGCTTGGTTCTGGGTTCTCAGCGTCTTCCCCTTGCGCCCCTTGTTCTGTCTGATGACGCTGTTGGCCGCCTCCAATATAAGCCTGCTGGACCTGTAGTTCTCCTCCATCCGGATGACCCTGGCCTCAGGGAAGCTCTTCTCGAACTCCAGTATGTTGGTTATGTCGGCTCCCCTCCATCCATAGATGGACTGGTCGTCGTCTCCCACGACACAGATGTCCCGGTTCTCCCTGCACAGCTCTGCCACGACCCTGTACTGGGCGCGGTTGGTGTCCTGGTATTCGTCTATGAGAACGTGCCGGAAGCGCTCCGCATAGCGACGCCTGACGTCGTCACGCCCCGCCAAAAGCCCCGCCGCGTTGACAAGCAGATCGTCGAAGTCCATCGCGTTGCACGAAAGAAGACCCTTCTGGTAGGCCTCGTACAACTTCAGGACGGTCTTGTCGTAGTGAGTCATTGCCAGTCTCTGGAACTCGCCCGGGTCCACCATCTCCGCCTTCAACAGCCCGATCTTCTCCAGTACGCGGGCCGGCGGAAACTCCCTGTCCGAGACACCCAGCTCCCTCGTCACCTTCTTCATCAGAGCTCGCTGGTCGTTCTCGTCGAAGATCGTGAAGCCCGGCCCGTACCCGATCTTGTCCGCATGCGCCCTCAGAATCCGCGCGCAGACAGAATGGAACGTCCCAATCCACATCCCTCTCACCGCCTCGCCCACGAGCGATTCCACGCGGCTTTGCATCTCACCGGCCGCCTTTTTCGTGAAAGTGATGGCGAGGATGTGCCTCGGCGAAACCCCGCGCTGTCCGACAAGGTGGGCGATTCGGTGGGCTATGACTCGCGTCTTCCCGCTGCCGGCGCCTGCGAGGATGAGAAGCGGCCCGGAGGAATGGCAAACTGCGTCACGCTGTTCGGCGTTCAGTTCCGCCCACATCTATCAGAATTCCCCTCCCAGAGAGACGTGTGTTCGATAACGCGACACCTCATCGAAGTTCGTGCGCCATGCCACGTCGAACTTTAATATCACAAAACCCAGCACGGCCGTTCTGACGCCGGCTCCCATCGACGCACCGCCGTACGCCTCGTTCATGTGAAAGCCGCCGACCTTCGAGAACGGCTTGAACGTCTCGTCGTCCGTCCAGGCAGCCCCGGCGTCGAAAAAGAGCACCCCCCTTATGTTTCGAAAACCCACGGGAAGCGGCCACACGAAACCCAGCCTGTCTATGAAGGGGAACCTGAACTCGCCGTTGAAGAAGACGACCCTGCTTCCGACGAACTCGAAGTCTTCGTATCCGCGCAGCGTGTACGGCCCGCCCGCGAAGAATCTCTGGGCGTCCGGACCCTCACTCACCGCCCCCACCACTCGAAAGGCAAAGGAATAGTCGGGCGACAGTCTCACGTATTTGCGGAGGTCCGCCCACGCCGACTGGAAATCCATGCTCTCCTCCGTAATCTTGAGCCCGGCGGACAAAGACACGGCCCACCTCGAACCCGCCGCGGGCCCAAACACACCCCACCCCGATGTGTCTCCCACGAACGTGATGCCCGGACAGAGCATTCGTCGTGTTTCGTCTTTCACGGCGTAGAAGACGCCGAAAAGGGGATCGTACTCGTAGAAGCGCCTCTCGACGGAGAGGTGCGTCACGTCTACGTCAACCCTGTGGAACTTCCCGAACGGATAGCTCCCCAAAAGGACAAAGCCGTAGCTGCGGTCGGAGAAGTACTTCTCCTCTGAAAATTCCTCTCCCAGCGTCGTCGTCTTCGAGAAATAGTAGCTCTTGTAATGGAAGGCTCCGACCCCCAGGTCGAGCCGGCGCGGCAGATAGTAGTAGATCGCGAGTATGTCGGTCTCCTCGATCGATGAAAAGAAATCGGTGGCCACGTAAATCCTGTGGTTCCCCAGAAAATCGCTCAGCGAAAATTCG
>JAZDPI010000153.1:0-2274 GCA_043797775.1 Candidatus Eiseniibacteriota bacterium | reverse complement strand
AGCATGCCCTCGCGGTACGTGCGCTCCACGATCAACTCCCCGCTCGTCTGGTACTCCTTCCAATCGCCGGTCCTCTTGCCCTCGCTGTACGCACCTTCCTCACTTTTCTTGCCGTTCTCGAACCACTCGATCCACTTGCCGGTCTTCTCCCTCTTGTTGTACATGCCCTTCGTGCACGGCTTGCCGTTGGCGTAAAAGGTCGCGAAGGCGCCGTCGTTAATGTCCTCCGACAGGCTGTACTGCGAGACAAGCTTCCCTTCCTCGTTCCACTCCTGCCACTCGCCGTCGCGCTTGCCTTCGCGGTACTGGCCGGTCTCACGCCGTTTGCCGTTCTTGAAGTACTCCGTGTAGGGGCCATCGAGCACGTCCATCTTGTAGGTCTTGGTCTCACTCTGCGCGCCGTTCTCGTAATACGAGCTCCAAGTGCCGTCCTGGCAGTTATCCCTCATGATGCACTCGGTGAGCTTCTGCCCGTTGTCTTGGTACACGATCCGCTGGCCGTCCATGATGTCCTTCTTGTAGGTGACCTCTTCATGCTTTCCGCCATCCTCGTTGTACCATATCGCGAGGCCGTCGAGATAACCGTCCACGTACGTCGCATCTTGCAGCTTGTTGCCGTTCTTGTACCAGCACGTGCGCTTGCCGTGGAAGATCTGGCGCTTGTCGGAGGGGTCATCGGGGTCCTCGATCTTCCAGTAGAACGTGTACGTCTGATATGGCTCGCCGCTGTCGTAGTTATCCGTGGACGTCTCGATCTTCTTCCCCACGCTCACCAGGGCCCTGCACCGGCCGTCCGCGAGGAACTTGCCGGCCTTGTCGCGCATTTCCACACTCACGCCGAACTTGCCGTCGTTCGCGTAAATGTGGCCGACGGCCCTGTCCGGGGTCGTGACGGGCTTTGACCCGTCGCCGAACTCCCATTTGAACGTCGCGCCGACGGGGACGTTCTCGACCTTGAGCCTGAAGTAAAGCTCGGAACCCAGCTCGCCCCTGACGGTGTCCTCCTCGAACGACAGCCCGGCCTTGAGATCCTTGAAGATGACCTGCGCGGTGGCCTGGGCGAGCAATGGTCGTCCGGTCGTCCGGTCGTAGAGCCGCACGGTCACGGTGGCGTCCCGCAGCGCCTGGAACCGATGGGAAGCGCTCGATTCGGCGGTTCCCTTGATCTCTCCTCCCACAGGCCGGAAGCTCACACGGTCGGAGTCGTCGCCGAAATCCCACTCGAACTCGACGCCGCGCACGGTCGAAGGCATGTTCTCCGCCCTCGCCGTGAAGTTGTAGAGCTTGTTCTCGGCGTTCGGTATCTCCGCTGGGGTGATCGTGAGCATGGGCGTGTCGTCGCTGACTTTGACCGACAGCCACTGTTTCTCCCCTAACGCCTGACTGAACGCCAGCACGTAGAGGGCGTCCTTCGCGGAGAGACTGGCCCGTACGATGTCATCCTTGTTGACAAGAACTCCGTCAGGCCTGATCTTGCCGGCGCGCTTGTTTTCCGGGAGCACATAGACTTCGGCGTAGGTGAGCGGGCCTGACTTGTCAACCAACTCGACCCGCAGGGTTCGCGTGTTGCCTTTTGCCTTGTCTATCTCGGCCTTTATGCCCCAGAGCTTGGCGCCGAAATCCGGTTCCATCTCGGCCTTCCAGACAGGGAGCGAAGTGTCCGCTTTGCCCATCGTGCTCTTTGTGCTCGCCCCGCGCTCGTAGAGGTCTTTGGGCTTGTGTGTTACCGGGTCCGGCTCCGGTATGAGGAAACTCGGGTCGAACAGCAGACTCCGAATGAACTCCCGATAGAGGTCAAAGAGAGTGCTGCCGGTTGCCGTCTGGACGCACTTATTGATGATTGGAATCACGTCGGCCGGGTCCTGTGATTGTGCCATTACGGCGTCGAACATCTCTTTGAAGTTCACTCCCCGGCGAACGAGGTAGTCTATGAGGTGTGCGGTCTGATACTCGTGGTCTGCCCAGTCTATCGGGCCGCTGGCGCCGGCATATGTAAGAGCGGCCTCGATGTATTTGAAGTCTATCCCCTTGCCCATCGTGTGAATCCTTCCGCCCCAGGCAATCTTCTCCGCAGCGTAATCGGCGGTGGCGTCCATCCACCACCTTCTGCTCCCCATGCGCGGAGTCATCATGTAGTCGTTCTGAACCGCATGGAACAACTCATGGGCGCATTCGTGCTTGAGCTGGTCTTCGGATTCGTAATCGTGTGCCAGGTATATCGTTCCGGTAAGCCAGTCGTACTGTGATTCAGTGACCTGAGACTGCGTGACTCCC
>JAZDPI010000152.1:0-3836 GCA_043797775.1 Candidatus Eiseniibacteriota bacterium | reverse complement strand
GCGCAACAGGAGGAAGCGAACGAGCATCTCTGGTTTCCATGCCCGTAATATAACAGGACGCCAGCAATATGTCAACTATTTATTGCTCTGATTAGTAACTATGAGGACAAGCCGTCGTGTGAGGGCTGCGCCCTGCACGGTCGCTGCGCCACGGGCTGCGGTTGCGTTAACTGGCGCGCTACGGGGGACCTGAATAGGATTCCTCCGATCATCTGTGAATACGAACGAATGTTGATGCCGATAGTCGACCGCCTGGCCAACAGGCTGTGGCACAAGAAGGTTCCTCTGTTCAGAAGGAAGTTCTACGAGAGGACATTCCCCATGTCTTCCTACGTCGAAGACTGCGCGGCAAGGAGGGAGAAAGACAATGCTCAGAATTCAGCAGATTAGGAGATACAGAGTCGCCAGGTACCCCAGAGGATCGTACTCGAACAAGACGCCATCCTCGCCGAAGATGATTCTTGAGGGCGGGGCTATTTCGCTGGCAATGCTGGCCTTGCTGCAGTCTTGCGAGTGCACTGGCACTACGGGTCCCCCTCCCGTACGACCCGACCTTGTCACAGAGAATGAGGCGCGTCAGATCATTGAGCGCGTTTTCACGAACCGGGGCCTGGGCATGGAAAGGGACGTTCCCTTGGTCTTGCGCCACGGGCAAGGCGATTCCACTGAGCTTATACTCGACGGATTCAACGATTCGTTAAAAGTCGGCTACGAATATATCTACGCTGCACAGGACACGTCATTCACGGCCGACGTCAGACAGGCGCTCGAGGACAGCCTTGCGGCTGAAAGGGCCCCCTTCGTCAAGGTGATGGACTCGACCTACAAGTACTCGGGATATCAGCAACTTCTTGAGCAGGCCGTGGAGGAGTTTCTGGATACTCTTCAGGCGCACGGAATCATTTGACTGACGGCGTTTGCCCGGCGGCGACTGCCCCCATCGGCATGTTGTCCCCACCGTGGTCGGGAGGGATCCTCACTCTGCACTTTCCCTTGAAAACCCCGCCCTTTTGTGATAGTGTCAGTTCTTGAGGTCATGGCCGGAGTCGAACTGGCTTCTACCTGGCCCTATCGCGGTATCAGGAAACCTATACCGAGGTGGGCTGTCATGTGCCGCCCCATCAGCTTGCATTCCGAACGGTCTCATAATTCCTGCCAAGACTGCGCCTTACCGCTCGTCATGCTGCGGCCGGACACCGTTCTTTACCCACTCTTGAGCTTGCCAAGCCTGGCACGCACCCGGCGATGGAGGCACGGTAAGATCCCCTCGCCGAAAAATGGGGGCGAGCCGTGGCTTGCTCCCGCGTGGCTGTGCAATCATATTTTCTGCGCCTATCACTCGTCCTTTTCTCAACCTTGAAAGGGGGCTGCAGGGCATGTCAAAACGAACAGTGTTTCTCTTCGTTCTCTTGCTGCTGCTTGCGCCGGTACTTTGCAGTGCCGTGATGACAAAGGCGACGACCGAACAGCTCACTTCCTCCGCCGCGACCATCGCGGTCGCCGACGTCGTGAGCACGGAGTCAAGGTGGGGTTGCGAGGGCAGCATGATTTTCACCTACGTCACCCTTCGCGTCAAAGATCGGCTCAAGGGTACGGAGGTGGAGGAGATCGTCGTCCGGGTTGAGGGCGGCGAGGTAGACGGAATCGGCCTGGCCGTCGAGGATGAACCCGTCTTCACCGAGGGAGAGGAAGTCGTGGTCTTCCTCGAGGCGAGCACGGAGCCCGAGGTGATGCAGGTTAGGGGTCATCACCAGGGTAAATTCACCGTGATCGACGGGAAGGTCATGGAAGCGGGGCTTCCGCTTGCCGATTTCACGCAGAAGATAAAGAGGCTCGTTGCGACACAGAAGCCGCAGGAGAAGTAGGAGCAAGGTGATAACGATGAAAATTGTGAGAATCTTCTTCGCCTGTTCTCTTCTGCTGTTGGCGTTTGGGCTGACGGCAGAGACGCTGGGCCAGTGCCCGGAGGACTATTGCGACACCGGGTGCACTTACGACTACTGGCGCTTCACAGGAAAGAAGTGGCCGGACACTTCTCTACCGATTCACTACTACATAAACGAGAACGGTGCTGACGATTGCATCGGCGACGAATTCAGGGCCGTGAGGGAAGGCATGGAGGTCTGGGAGCGCGTGTATCAGGCGTATTTCGCGGCCTGCTACGAAGGCACGACCACGCTTCAGGCCGATCCCAACTGCGCCGGCGACGTGAGCAAGGACGGCACGAACGTCGTCTCATGGAAGGACCTGGGAGGTAGCTCTCCCCTTCTGCTCGGCAGAGCCTGCTGGTGGTATAAGCCCGGGACGGACTCGTTAATCGAGACCGACATGACGCTCAACGATAACGCCGTCGTGAAGTGGTCCGCCCTAAGCGGCGACCAGTGCATCCGCGAAAGATTCGACGTGCAGTCGGTCGCCGCGCACGAGTTCGGCCACTGGATGGCACTCAACCATTCCTGCGACACCATGGCGACGATGTACTGCTACATCGATTCGAGCAAGACGTTCCGCCGGACCCTCGGGGAATGTGACAAGAAGGCCATGCGCAACCTCTCTCCCATAGGTGCTTATCCTCATACCGCCGGGGCGCCCAAGCCGGCCCCCGGTTGTTGGCCGTGGTTCTATGCAGACGGCCTCTTGAACTCGCCCGCCGTCGGGGACATAAACCGGGATGGCAAACCGGACGTCGTGTTTGAGGACGGCTCCGGGCTCCTGCACGTGTTGCAGGGGACTCCCCAGGAATGCTACCTGTGGCCCGACAGCACGGCCATGGGCGTCAGCTTCAGCGGCTCCCCGGCGTTGGGCGACGTCAATGGAGACGGCTGGCTGGAGATCGCCTTCAGCACACAGAACAGCAAGGTCTACGTGATTGACCACCTCAAGAACAAACTTCCTGGCTGGCCCAAGAACATAGTCGGCGTGGCCGGAACCCCGGCGATAGGAGACATCGACAACGACGGCAGCATGGAGATAGTCGTGGCCGCAACGGATTGGAAGGTATACGCCTGGAACGCGGACGGCACTCTCGTGCCGGGCTGGCCGTACACGGGAACCGGCGAATTCGTCAACCTGTCCATGGTGGGCCTCGCCGACCTCAACGACGACGACAGCCTGGAGGTCGTGGTGGCCTCGTTCGACGGCACGCTCTATGCCATCAAACCCCACGGGGCGAACCTGCCGGGTTGGCCGGCGTCCGTTTCTACAAGTTTGTGTGGCTCCATCGCAATCGGTGACATCGACTCCGACAACAAGTACGAGATAGTCGTACCCGGCTACTGGGATTCACTGTACGCAGTGAACGACAACGGAAGCCGCTGCGCGGGTTGGCCCGTCTACGTCAACCCCGGCGACCTGGGGACCTGCATGCTCCCTCCGAGCCTGGGGAATCTCGACGCCGACGCTGCCCTCGAGATTGTCGTAGGGAGCAGCGCGGACAGCGTTTACGCCTTCAACGGTAACGGTTCAAGGCTGGCTGGCTGGCCCGTATACGTGGACGGATACTCCAAGGGATCCCCTCTGATACTCAACATAGACAGCGACGCCGCCATGGAGGTGATTGCCGCCGCCTGGGACGACAAGATCTACGGCTTCAACAACACCGGATCCACGGCGACCGGCTGGCCTGTCAGCTACGGGGGAGGATACCAGTCCACTCTGGTCGCGGCGGACATTAACGGAGACCAGGAGGTCGAGCTTCCTGTCGGCGCTCCCGTGGGATACGTCAAGTGTTTTCACCTCGGCACTCTTGAGGGGGTCAACACTTATCAGTGGGCCACGTTCGGTCACGACAACCATCGAACGTGCAGGTACGGCTACGTTCCTCCTGAGGTTACACC